>NZ_JAWLQI010000004.1:0-103661 GCF_036997785.1 Brachyspira pulli | reverse complement strand
GAAAATTGACAAAATATAGTTGTTTAGGTATATGATGTATTGTTTTTGCAATTTTTATAAATGGAGATAAAAAATGAAATTTGTATCTTTTGTTGAATGGAATAATACTGAGTCGGTTGGCATATTGAGTAAAGACGGAAGCAAGGTAATTGCTATAAATGAAATAATAACAGATTTCAAACCTAGCGAAAATCCTATGATTCAATTAATAAAAATAATTGATGATAAAATACTAGAGAAATTAAGATATGCAGAAGAAAATTTTACCCATGCTTACTCTATAGATAATGTTCAAATACTTTCGCCTATAAGAAAACCAATTCATGATATTATATGCGTAGGAGTTAATTACAGCGATCATCTTACAGAAATAAAAAAAGACATGAAAGATTTTAAAGAAGTAAAAGCACCAGTATATTTTTCAAAAAGAGCAATAGAAATTATAGGACTTGGAGATAAAATAAAAGCAAGATTCGATTTGGATAAATGCTTGGATTATGAGGTTGAGCTTGCAATAATTATAGGAAAGAGCGGAAAAGATATAGAGCCTGATGAAGTTCAAGATTATATATTCGGATATAGTATTTTTAATGATATATCTTCAAGGGATATACAAAAACGCCATTCTCAATGGTATAAAGGAAAAAGTTTAGATTCATACAGTGCTATGGGACCTTGTATAGTATATAAAGATGATTTAAAATTTCCATTGAATGTAAAAAGCATTTTGAATGATGAAGAAAGACAATCATCAAATACAAAATATATGATACATAATATAAATTATTTGGTGTCAGATATTTCTAAAGGCATGACATTAGAAGCAGGCGATATTATTGCAACAGGCACACCTGGAGGAGTAGGCATGTCATTTAATCCGCCTAAATACATGAAAAGCGGTGATAAAATAACATGCTGTATTGATGAAATAGGGGAGCTTATAAATTTCGTAGAATAATATTTTTTATATAATTATGTATTTTTAGGGATTACATACTTTGCAGGCAGAATATCCCATTGACTGAGCTTTACTTAATGAAATGGCAGTAGTATTTGAATTTTTTGTTGTTCTGCAATATTCTCTATGATATTTCTTGCCTTTCTCTGTGATATAAACTGTTTGATTCTGAGCGTATGATAAAGATGTAATTAATAATAGTAAAAATAAAAGTTTAAAAATCTTCATAACTATTTATCCTGTAATTTTTAATATTACAGGATAATATATGAATAGAGATTTTTATAAACCTTATATAAGATGTTTTTATATAAAAAAATAAATTCTTAGGAACTTTTTATATATTTATTCGTCTAATAGAACAAATACAACATGTAATTTTAAGGGGTTATATTATGAGACACTTTATTAGTATTATTTTATTTACAGTTATATTATCAGTATCTGTATATGCTAAAGAGAAAAAATATGACTGGAAAGATTATGATGGAAGCTGTAATTATGAATATTTTATTTATAATGAAGCAGGATTGACAGAGGCTCAATTAGCAGAAGTTATAAAATTAAAAGAAGAATATCAGCCAAGATTCCATAGTTTAAAACAGAAAATCTATTTAGAAAAAACTAAAATGAATTTGGAAATGTCTAAAAAGAATTCTGATCCTAATGTTATAAGCAATTCTATGAATTTAAATGTTCAGTATTCAAAAGAACTTCAGGATTTAGCAGATGAATTTTTATTAAAATATAACAATATAAAAAACAATAAATAATTATTATAATTGTGTGAAATAGAGATATAATTAATTTTATATCTCTATTTTTTATTTAAATAATTTCAATTAAAATTTGTATTATTATATTTAAGTATATTTAAATTCCTTTTATATCTATTATTGTCATAAAAATAAAAACCGCATAATCCTAAATGTATAGCATTGAAATATGTATTAGAATAAAAAGTTTTTCTGTATATATCTCCTCCTAATGTGCTTATATATCCTTTACCTTTTAAAAATAGTTCTCTTCTGTTTTTCTTTTTCTCTCTTAGTTTTATTAAAGATTCACTATGACTTCTAAATGCTCCGGCTGTTGCTTTGTGAAATGCTGAATTAAAAGAAAAATCATTAAAAGCAAGAACTTCAATAGATATTATAAAAAATATATTGATGACAATAAATAAAAAAATAATTTTTTTCAATATTTCACCTCCAAATATATTTAATATATACTGTAGTAAATATTTCCATTTTTGTTTTTTATTTTCTCTAATATAAAACTTGTTTTGTTATGCATTCTCACACAATCAAATATTACAGTATTTCCTTTATGATCAATAATATCTTCTTCTTTACATTTACTGCAGCCTACAGACATACTTTTCGGACAAAAAGCAAAGTTCATAGCAGGAATAAAACCTTCTTTTATAGATAAAGTATGTTTTAAATTTTTACCTGCTTCTATAGCCGATATAACAGTGTCAATTCCTAATTTATATAAAAGATTCACACTGTAATTATTAATTGCATTAAGTCCAATGCCTGCCCATAATATAGCTTTACTTTTTAATGCTTCAATATGTCCTAAGTTATTGCATATTACTATCATGTTATTTGTTTTTTCTACTATGCTTTTTATAACTTCAATATCTTTATCGAATGTTACATGAGGCAGAAGTATACCGTCTATTTTTTTAGACTCAAAAAGTGTAATTATATTTTCATCATAAACATTTGGAAATAATATTTTTTTATCATAATGAATATCAGAATATAAATTAATTTTTTCTTCGCTGTTTGCAATTAAAACTTTTATATCAGTATTAGGATAATTAATATTTGTTTCAAAGTTTTTATTGTAATTAATTTTTTTAGACTGCATTAAAATATTTTCAAGTTTTTCAATTAGGCATCTTCTAGCTTCATTTACAATTTTTACTGGTATAAAAGGATTTTTGAATTTTTCTTCTATATTAATATTTTCAAATTCAAATACGGTTCCTCCAGTTTTTGAAAGAGAATTAAAAATATCTTCTTTAGTTGTTGCTTTAGTTTTAGCTTCTTGAATTATATAATCGCTTATATATTCTATGTTGTTTAATCTATCATCGTATTTGCTATGTACTTCCAATTTTATTTTTTTATTGTTATCAACATCATCAAATCCAATTATACAATTCAAATTAAGCAAATGTTTAAAATTATCGCTTTCAATTATTTTATCTGCTTCGTCCATTTGTAATTTATCAGTAGTTCTATAAACTTCATCGCCTACATTCACATTTTTTAAAACAGCTGAAAAACTTAAATTTCCTTTTGCTCTTTTTACTCTAATATTATCTTTATATAAATCAGAAATCTGCATTCCAACTTTTCCGCTTTCTCCAAATGATAACCCGTCATAAACATTCAATTCTTTTTCTGCTTTTATATATATTTTGTTTTTCTTGTATGCAGTAACTTCTCCTATATATTCACCATCATGGCTAGGCTTATAATTTTCAAATATATCTTTTGAATTATAATAATATCCTTGAGAAAATCCGCCTCTGTTAAAAATTTTCATTAAATCTTCTTTGTATTTTTGTGTAGGTATATCTTTATTTTCCAAAGCCAAATCAATAGCATGTCTATATATCGAAGTAGTAACTGCAACGTATTCGCTTCTTTTAGCACGTCCTTCAATTTTAAATGAAGTTATTCCGCTTTCAAGCAAATTTGGAATTATATCGATAGTCATTAAATCTTTTGTACTTAAAGGATAATCAGTTTTTCCTCCAGTGTATTCCATTCTGCAAGGCTGAGCACAGGCTCCACGGTTTGCACTTCTTCCTCCATGCAAATAAGAATAAGCACATTGACCTGAAAAACTTACGCATAAAGCACCATGAACAAAAGTTTCAAGTTCTATATCTATATTATCTCTGATATATTTTATATTTTCTAAACTCATCTCACGAGCTAGAACCACTCTGTCAATTCCTATACTTTTAAGAAGTTTAACACTGTCTAAATTATTACAAGACATCTGTGTGCTTGCATGCATTGGAATAGTTAAATTATTTCTAACAATATCAATGATTCCCAAGTCCTGAACTATAATAGCATCAGCCCCTAAATCAGAAACAGTTTTTATTAATGGAAGTACTTTATCAATTTCATCATTATAAACCAAAGTATTAACTGTAATATAAACATTAACATTTCTTAATTTAGCAAACTTTATATTTTCTTCAAGCACCTTTTCATCGAAGTTTTGAGCAGCACCTACTCTTGCATTAAAACTTTTAGTACCGAAATACACAGCATCAGCCCCAGCATTAACAGCGGCTTTTAAACCTCTTTCATCTCCGACAGGTGCGAGCAGTTCTATTTTTTTGTTTTGTGTTTTTATATTCAATTTGTTTTCCATTTATTTTAATTAATATTTAAACTATAGCATATAAGAAAATGAATTCAAGCAATAAAAATTATATTTTTTTTATAAAATATGTTATTATATATACCAATTATAAAATAAGGTTTATTAATGGATAACAACATACTTTTTTTGGGAGATAATATTGATGTTTTAAATAGTCTAAAAACATCATATAATCTATCAAATAAAATAGATTTAATTTATATAGATCCTCCTTTTGCTACAGGAAATGACTTTTTATGGTCTGATGACAGGGTAAGAACAATAAGTTCTAGTGCAAAGAAATCTAAAGTAGCATATTCTGATAAATTTACATTAGAAGAATATATACTATATATGGAAATAAGAATAAAAATTATGCATGAGTTATTATCTGATAGCGGATCTTTTTATTATCATATAGATGACAGCAAAGTTCACTATGTTAAAATAATGCTGGACAAAATATTTGGTATTAATAATTTTAAATCAGATATCATAAGAATAAAATGCAACCCTAAAAACTTTAAAAGAAATAATTACGGCAATATAAAAGATCATATACTTTTCTTTACCAAAACTAATAATTATATATGGAACAATATAGAAGAAGAAGTATCAGATGAAGAATTAAATAATAGATTTACTAAAATAGATTCAGATGGAAGAAATTATACAACTGTTCCAATACATGCTCCCGGCGAAACTAAAAATGGAGAAACTAATGGTTATTTTATGGGACAATTACCTCCTATAGGAAGACATTGGAGATATTCGCCTAAAAAACTCGAAGAATTATATAATCAGGGGTTAATAGAAGTTTCTAAAAATGGAAATATGAGATTAAAAGTTTATAAAGAAGATAAAAATTATAAAAAAATACAAGATATTTGGACATTTAAAGACCCGCAAAATCCAAGCTATCCAACTCAAAAAAATAATAAACTTTTAGAATTAATAATTAAAAATTCATCGAAGGAAAATTCTATAGTATTAGATGCATTTGCTGGTTCAGGAGTAACATTATTTGAGGCAGAAAAATTAAATAGAAAATGGATAGGAATAGATAAATCAGAAATATCTATAAATAATATTAAAAAAAAGTTAGATATAGATTTATTTAAATCATATAAATTTATTTCTTTTAAGGAGTATTCTAATGTTTGAATTTTTAAAGAAGAGTATAGATTTAGCTAATAATTATGACTATTTAGATAGACTTTTTAGTGTATATCCTGTATTTTCTAATATTAGAAGAAATATTAATAATAATACTATAGATAAATTAAAAAAGTATTATAATAATCAAGATAATTATAATTTGATAAAAGAAGCATTAAAATTAGAATTATTCCCAATAAAAGATTCATATACAGCATATTTAAAAAAATTTCCTGAATCAATTGATAAAAATCCTCAAACCATAAATCGTATATCTGGTACATTATATGAAATGGGTTGGGATAAATTTATGGAAAAAATAACTGAACCAAAAGAATCAAATAGACAAATGGGAAATATGTTCCAAAATTGGATCGATAAAAAAGTTCTTGGAATATTACCAGTAGATATTAATAATTTTATGAGAGATAATAAAAATGCAATATTAAAGTGTAGTGAAAGTGATACAATCCAATTTGCTGAAGAAATGTTTGGGTATAAAAGAAATAAAGGATTAGATTTTATAGCTAGATTTAATGGTAAATATATTATAGGTGAAGCAAAATTTTTAACAGATTTTGGAGGTCATCAAAATGCTCAATTTGAAGATGCTATGCTTACCTTAAATTCAGAAGTAAAAAATGCTATAACAATAGCTATATTAGATGGAGTATTATATGGTAAAAGTAATAATAAAATACATAAATATATAACTGAAACCTACAAAAATAAAAATATATTATCGGCATTACTTTTAAAAGATTTTCTATATCAAATTTAGTATCTAATCAAATATTAATTAGAAACTCTTTTAAATCATTCAAATAAATATTATCAAAATCAACATAAGGTGTTAAATCAAAATCTTCAGCTTTAATATTGTTCTTAAAACCAAATCCGCTCATATAGGCAAATACTTTTGATTTTTTAGCCTGATGTTTTAAATCTGGTATTTTATTAATTAAAGAATCTATACAGCTTTCATAATTATCATAGCATTGAAGCACTTCTTTATAAATTGCTATTTTCTCAATTAATGTTTCTAAATTTCCAGTGTCTTTATTGTTTGGAAATAAGAATATTTTATCAAAAAAACTTTCATCAACTTCAAGTTGATTTATTATATTATTTTTAGATTTATCTAAATTATTATCAGCATCAAATATAATAAAATAATTATCATTTGATCTTTGTATTTCAATCTTGTATTTAAATAAATTGTCTTTTCCTTCAACTTGTTCAACTTTACATTTACTAATATTAAGATATTTTAAATATAATTCTATAAAGTATTTATCAGTATATCCTTCAACTAAAATTTTAACCATAATTATTAATACCTAATTTCATTTTCATTTTTCATAAAATGAGAAAAACTTTCCTGATTATAATTTGCAACACTAATATTATTTTCTCTGCTATAGTATACATTATAAACTGAAAGCATATCTTCATAACCTTTTTCTATTAAACAGTCATTTAAAATTTCAAGAAGTTCTTTATTATGAGTAGTTATAAAAAACTGAAGTCCGTATTCCTTAGATAAAGATAAAATATTTTCAAGCAGTATTTTTATACTTTCAAAATGCATTCCGTTTTCTATTTCATCAATTATAATGTATTTTCTTTCATATATCATAGAAGCTACTATAGTTAAATATTTCTGAAAACCCTGTCCCATATTTTTTATATTAATAGTATGCTTTAAATCCTTTATTTCAATCATTAATTGATCATCAACAAATATAATATCATTAATTTTAGAATCAAATTGACGGCATATATTTTTAAAAATATTTCTTTTTTCATTATCAGAAAAAATTGCTTTGAAAATAAATGGAATACTATTGGTATAATGAAATACAGAAATAAATCCTACATCATGTTTTTTTACTTGTATATTTTCTTCTTTATTTAAAATTTTAAATTCAAATTTATAATCATTTTTTTCTTCAATTTTATTTATACTTGTATCATATCCCTTTTTATTTTTTATTTTATAAACAAGGTAATTGAGTTTATTTACAGATTCTATATTATCAATTGATACTGTAAGTTTATCATAATCTTTATAATTTGAACTTATTTCAAGCTCAAAAAGTTCATTATCTATTAAAGAATTAATTTTTATAATATTATTTGCATTATGATCGTAAAATAATGATTCAAAAGCATCATCATTTTCTGATGTAGATCTTGCATCTAATAAATTTAAAACTAATAAAGCATCTCTTGAAAATCCTGTGTATATAGCCTCAAGTATAGAAGTTTTTGAAGTGTTAGCCTTGCCTATGAAAAAATTAATATTTTTGAAATTATCTATTTTTAATTTCTTTATTCCTCTAAAATTTTCTATCTCTAAACTTTCTAACATTTTACTTCTCTTGATTTTGTATTTTTATAAATTATATATTTTTTCTGATTATATACAAGTAATCAAATATTTTATACTATATATATGTATATTGACTTTTTTAATTTAATGGTTTATATTTTAATTGAGGTTTTTGATTTTTTATGAAAAGTTGTATTATGTCATTAATTCCTAAACAACATCATAAATAATATTTAAAATAATAATAAATATAGCTTAATTAATAAGAGTAATTTTTATTATTATAAAAAATGAAACTAACTAATAAATTTATTATACTCAATTATATGTGAAGTATATAATATGAGATTATTAAGAAATTAGCATATTAATTATTGAGGAGTAGTTTTTGTGTTAGAAACTTTTGATGTTATGTCTAAAGATGAAAACAATTTTTTGAATGCCTGCCTTTATGGTCAAATTTGTATAATAAAAAAATTAATTGATAAAGTTAATATAAATGTTCAAGATAAAGAAGAAGGCTATACTCCTTTAATGAATGCTATAATAGCAAGATCAATAGAGGCGGTTAAGATTTTATTAGAACATAAAGCCGATGTTACTGAAATAAAAGATAAACGCGGAAGAAATGCATTTTTCTTGGCAGCTTCTTTAAATGAACTTGAAATATTAAAACTATTTGAAAAATATAATCCTGATTTTAATACTGTAGATAATGATGGTTCTACTATTTTATTTTATACTAGAAAAAAGGAAACTATTGATTATTTACTAAAAAATGGCACAGACATCAATAAAAAAAATAAATATGGAATGACTATTTTAATAGAAAATTCATTATATTATGAAAATCAAAATTTTATAAAATTTTTAGTTGTAAAAGGTGCTGATATTAATGCTCAAAATAATGAAGGTTTAACAACATTAATGTTAGCTGTTAAAAATGATAGAACTGAAATAATAGATTTATGTTTATCAGCCAAAGCAGATCCTAATATAAAAGATAATGAAGGGAAAACAGCTTTATTTTATACGATATCATCTATTAGTAATTTAGAAAATGTTAAGTTAATGACAGAAAATATTCCCATATATCGTATTGATCAGAAAAAAATAAAAGCTACAAATGCTGCTGATAGACTTATAAAGTTATTGGTATATAATGGAGCAGATATTAATGCACAGGATAATAGAGGAAACACTTTATTAGTGTATGCTATGATACTTTGCAATGAGCCTATTATAGATAGGATATTAAAATTAAATCCTAATTTGAATATAAAAAATAAAGAAGGAAAAACTGCTAAGGATATGGCAAAGAATTATATTTATAAATTTAGGAGATTTATGTATTAACTAAATAAAACCAAGTATGCACCATTATAGGTGACATAACAACAAAATAAAAAATTACAAGCTTTTGAAAACTATATAATAAAAAAGTGAGCTGAGCACAGGCGTGCTTATTCACTATTTTAAGGCGACCAACACTCTGCGTGCCGTAGGCAAGGTACCTTTGGTAAGCCAGCTAGTGAGTAAACTCACTAACTTATTTAAGGCGGCTGCACCTTGCTTCGCAATGTGGACTTCGTCGCGAGCATAACAACAGAATAAAAAATTACGAGCTTTTGAAAACTATATATAACAAAAAAGTGAGCCGTAGCAGCCAGTAACTTTAGTTGCTGGCTTATATTAGCGTAGGCGAACATAACAATAATAGGAGTTATTACAATGAAAAAAATTATTTTATTTCTTTTAAGCATTAATTTTTTATGGGCATTTCCGCCTAGTGAAGCGTATTTTTCTGAACTTTTAAGTGATAATGGTAAAGTGACAAAAAATACACTTAAAGCCTATAATGTAGAAAGTTATGGTATAGTTTATTTTGATGGAGAGATTACATTAACAGGAGTTCTTGAAAGATCTGATAATTATGATATGGGAAATAATTATACTGCTTTAAGATTTTATCCTGATAATAATGTAGATCTTCCTTTTTTATATGATTCATCTGAAATGAATTTGAAAAATCAAGGTGCTTCTAAATATGGTGATTCTTGGGATTTTAGCGGCGTTGAATTTGACAGATTGGAATTCGGTGTTTTATTAAAAAATATTGAAGTAAAATTACCAGAACCTTTGAATAAAAGATTTTTAGGTGTTGCTGCTGTAAGAGCTGAAGTTACAATTAGAAATTATCGTTTTTATGGAGAAGGTGATGCAGGAAGAGAGGCTTACGGTGATATTGTAGGTTTTAAGGCTTTAGGTGATGTAGAAACAAAGTATTTTAGTAAAAATAATTATAATTCAGGAAATGTTTCTTACAACGAACTTCAATATAATTCTAAAGATGATTATGTGAATATAAGAGATAAAGCAAATGGAAAAATAATAGGAAAGATTTTGAAAAGAGATATGATTTATAATGGGGGAGTTTTATTATCTATCAATGGAGCAGGTATTGATTATGAGAATTATCAAGATATCGAAACAAAGTGGCTTGAAGTATTTTATCTTCCTCCAGAGGCTGGAAACGGAAAAGATGCAATTCATGGCTTTGTGCATGGTTCACAGATAAAACTTGAAAACGGAGGCTATTAAAGAGCATAGCAATAATAAAAAAGTTAGCCTACCTGCCAAAGTCCACCTATGGTATTGGCAATGCGACATAACAACAAAATAAAAAATTACGAGCTTTTGAAAACTATATATAAAAAAGCTAGCCGACCGAGTAGGTACCTTTGGTAAGCAGCCAGTAACTTTAGTTGCTGGCTTATATTAGCGTAGGCGAACCTGATAATAGGAAACAATATGAATATAGGTGCTGTAAGATCAATTCCTACAATGTTTATTCTAAACTTCTTTACTTTAGGAATATACCATTTCTATTGGATTTATTATATCAGTTTAGAAGTGAAAAAATTTACTAAGCGAAAAGATATATCTCCTGAATTAGAACTTTTACTTAGTATTATAACATGCAATCTTTACAGCATATATTGGTATAATAAATATGGGAATATTATTCATAAAGAAATAGCTTTAAAAATTGATGAAAATGACAGAAATGATGTTACTCAAATAATTATGGTTTCATTTATTATTGTATTATTTGTAGGGATTCCTATTATAGGCGGATTAATATTTGCTTTTTTTATGGGAGCATTAGTAAGCGGTATGGCTGTAGTTTATGGAAAAGCCTATAATATTTTTAGTTTAGATCCTGAAGTATTATTAGTATTTACTGGTACTATATTAGCAGTTATTGTTATTATTCTAGTAATTACTGCTATGTTACTCATTCCTGATATTATTATGCAAAAGAAATTAAACTCTATATGGAGAAAAGTAAAAGAGCCTCATAATGATAAAAACTAATTTATATTTATTATACTTGTGATGTGATAGCTATAATCAGCAAATAAAATAAATTAATTGTTCATTTCATCTCACTGCTATATTTACTGAATAAATAAAAAAATTAAAAACTTCAATTAGGATTATTAAATCTTATATTATTGTTATGTTCGCCTCAACTATAATCAGCAAATAAATAAATTTATTTGCTGGTTTCGGCTCACTATTATATTTACTGAATATGAAAAATTATAAATTAAAAACTTTAATTAGGTTTATTAAATCTTATATTATTGTTATGTTCGCCTCAACTATAATCAGCAAATAAATAAATTTATTTGCTGTTTTCGGCTCACTATTATATTTACTGAATATGAAAAATTATAAATTAAAAACTTTAATTAGGTTTATTAAATCTTCCGCTATTTATTAAACTTGATATTATATGATTTTTTGATTTATCTTTAGCTTCTAATATTTCATTGACATCATTAATAAAATCTTGAAACTGCCTATTATAGCAAAGCTTATGCATAGTATCTATATCTAAATAATTTCTTTTTTTAGCTGAAAATAGTATTTCTGAATCTTCAGGATTATCATAATCTAATTTTATCACTCCAACTCCGAAAGATTGATTTAATCTTTTTATTTCTTCCATTAATTCATCGTAATTATTTTCATCTATTTCCATAGCAACAAGCCAAGCTTCATTAGCCCAGCCAGAATTTGATAATGCCTGAAAATAATACTCAGTTAAAGTTCCAAGTGTAAGTTTTAATTTTAATTCATAGGCATAAAGTTCTGTAGTTGGTAAATTAATATGATTAAATAATTCTAAAACTGATTTATTAATATAATCTTTGAATGTAACGGCTACTATATCTGGAGTACCCCATTTCATTTTGCCTTTTAAATTAATATCTGTGGCATTGGCATTTATAGTTTTTGAATATATTTTCATTGAATATAAATATTTTGTAAGAGGTATATGCAAATCTTCCTCTAATATTTTTTTATTTGTAATTGTATTTTCAATAATATCCTCTGTTTCTTCTTCTGAATTATCAATTTCATTTATTATATTTTGATTGGAATTATTTATTTTACTTTTTAAGAAAAATTTGCCCTTACCAACTTTAATAAATATTGTAGTATCTGGATTAAATTTTATATCTGAATATATTTTTGATGCTAAACTACTCCAAGGAGTTAATCTATTAAAATTACTTAATTGCTCAATTTCTTTATCATATCCTAATTCAATTACTTTGTTCCATATATCTTTATAGTGCATAGGTACATCGCTTTGCTCCAAAACTTTTTTAGCTGCATCATAATATGTCATAATTAACTCCTAAACTTCATATATACATTATACTACATTTAAAATAAAATTAAACTTATTATAATATACTTTTTTACAGCATTCAAATTTGATATATACACAATTAAATGATATAATAATTAAATCATCTTGAAGAAAAAAGTTTGGAATTAATATGAATCACTTAATCACAGGCCCAATGTTTGCCGGTAAATCAAAATATCTTATCAAAACTTTGGACTATCTTTTACTTGAAAATAAAAACATAAAAATATTATTTATATATCCTAAAATATCTTTCAGAGGGTATTTCTGTAGGGATAAAGATGTTTATTTAGATAAAAGAATAGATATAATAACTGAAGAAGAAATTGAGAATAATCTTGGAAAGGATATAGAAAATATTTATAATTACATTGCTAGATATGATATTATTGGAATAGATGAATTTTGTTTTTTAAATGATACTTCTATTTTTATACAGCTTATAAAGACATGCACACAAAGAAACTGCAGAACAAATTTTTATATAGCTTCACTCGACATGGATTACAAAAGGAATTATTGGGAAAGCGTATCTGCATTAATAGAAGAAGATTTGATTGATATACATACAAAAGTTTTCGGCAAATGCGACTGCGGGAGAAAAGGAATATATTCAAAGAGAATAGTTAAAGATGTTGATAGAGTTGTAATTGGAGATGATATATATAAATGCGTGTGCCGATATTGTTATGAAGGTGAAGACGAAGTAAAATTTGATTTATAAAATTATTTAAGGAGTTTATAAGTATGAGAAAAACTTTATTTATATTATTCTTTGCTTTTATAATATTATCATGCAGAAGTGAATATGATCCTGTAGCTGATGAAGATAATGTACAATATACAGGACATGAACAAGAGATACAGGAAGTATTTAAATTAGTAAATGAAACAAGAGCAAAGGCTGGTAAATCATCTTTAAAATTAGATGAAAAATTAAATATGGCAACGGCTATACGTGCCAAAGAAATATCAACTTATTTTAGCCATACTAGACCAGATGGAACTCCTTGGTATACAGTGGCAAAAGATGTACCAGATTGTCCAAGTCCTTCAGCTGAGAATATAGCTGCGTATTATCAAACACCTCAAGCTGTGATGAACGGTTGGATAACTTCTTCAGGGCACTACGCAAATATTATTGGCGGTTATAGTTACATAGGTATAGGTGTTTATAAAGACAGCAATGGAAAATTATATTGGGTACAGCTTTTTAGATAAATTTTAATTACATATGCCCGCCCTATTTCTTTATTGTAGAATTTGAAATTTTGATTTAATTATTTTTTAAGACTTGGTTAGAAATTAAAGCACCCGCCCAAATGTTATTTAAATTTAGAATTTCTTTAACGCACGGTAAATGCATTTTTATATATAGTTCCAATTACAATTTATAAACAACTTATATTTATAATTTTATTCTGCGTGCGGTATATTGGCATTGAATTTAAAAAAATTTTGGGTGGGCAGCTATAATTTCTGATTGAGATATTAAATATAAATAGTATTATAAATGCATATTAAAGCAATAAAACTAAAGGGTGGGTTTAAAAAATTTTTGTTTTAAAGAATTAATTACATACCCCGCCCTTTTTCCTTTTTAAATTAATAAGTAATAAAAATACAAAATTTCTTTTTTATCGAATTAGAAATGTTAACACCCGCCCAAGCGGATATTAAATTTATAGAATTTATATAAAATGAAAAAATAAAAAATCCTTTAATATTAAATGATAATATTAAAGGATTATTTTTTATATTTTATTATTTAATTAGCTTTTCTTAAAACTTTAAATTTTATCATAAAACTTAGGAGCAAGTAAAGCAAGTCCGCACATTACTATGAATCCTGTTAATAATGCAGCTATAGGATTTAAAGTTATTCCTCCAATTACTACACCAATGAAAGCAGATATAGCAACTAAACCAGCATAAGGAATTTGTGTTGCAACATGTTCAAGTAAAGGACAGTTACTTCCAGTAGATGAAAGTATTGTAGTATCAGATATAGGAGAACAATGGTCGCCGAATACGGCACCTGAAACAACAGAACCAACATTTATAAGAAGAACATTAAGAAGGTCATTATCAGTATAACCATTAGCAGCAGCAAGACCATTGGCAATAGGTATAACTATAGGAATAAGTATAGCAAAAGTACCCCAGCTTGTACCAGTAGAGAAAGATATAACACAGCCAAGTAAATAACCTATAGCAGGAAGTATCCAAAGAGGGAAACCGCCGCCTTTTACAGCTTCAGATAAGAAAGCAGCAAGTCCAAGACCGCCGTCTGCAGGAGATGATTTAATAACGCTTCCTATAGACCAAGCTAATGCGAGAACTACTAATGCAGGAACCATAGATTTAACACCTTCCATAATAGAGTTTCCAGCAGAACGTACACTTAATAATCTTCTAGCTACATAATAGATGTACATTATCATAAGCGAAATAACAGCACCATAGAATAAAGCTTTAGAAGCATCAGTATCCAAGAATGCCTGATTCAAAGATATGCTTGACATAGCTTGAGAGAAAGTTGTTATTCCATCGCTTCCTACTAAACCCATATATGTAGTAACAGGGAACATCACTATACAAACTATTATAAGTACAAGTATAGCTATAACCATATCATACCATTTAGCCTGATTATTTGAAGAAGTTTCCATATTACCAGGACAAGCTCCGTATAATTCTTCATCAAAAAGTTTTCCATTCTGAGCATTATCTTCACTTCTTTTCATAGGGCCGAAATCTTTAAATACTAAAGAAATAAGAACTACAAAAGCCAAAGTAAGAAGCGGATAAACAGAATAAGGTATCATTTTTATAAAGAATATAAATTCGCTTATATTCAAAGATTCAAAACCTTCAGAATCTCTTATATAACTCATAACAGTTACAACCCAAGTTGATATAGGAGCAAGTATACATACAGGAGCTGCAGTAGAATCCAATATATAAGCAAGTTTAGCTCTTGAAATTTTATTCTGGTCTGAAACAGGACGCATAACAGTACCAACTGATAAACTGTTAAAATAGTCATCTATAAATATAATAAGTCCGAAAAACCAAGTGAATATAAGTATACTTTTTTTAGTTTTCAAATATTTACTAGCCCATAATCCAAAAGCTTTAGTAGCACCAGTTTTTGAAAGCATACTAACAAAAGCACCAAGCAAAGCACAAAATAGAAGTATGCGTATATTCCAAGCATCGCTGCTCATTTCTGCTACTTTATCTGTGAATATTGTGATAGCTGTAAATACATTACCATGTGCTATTATTAATGTGCCTGATAATATACCAAGAGTAAGAGAAATAATTACTTCTTTGGTAACTAGGGCAAGTATAATGGCTAAAAGCGGGGGTATGATACCCAATAAACCATAATGTTCCATAAGATTTACTCCTAATTAATATATACAATTCATAATTTTGTAGTATTTAATGAATAATAACTTTGATAAAAGTATAAAAAAAGCCCCCTGCTTTAGGGAGCCTAAATATTCAAAAATTATAATTTACAAATTATAAGTAAATATATAATTTAACACTCCCAAAGAAAGAAGCTTTGTTTCAACTTTTTATACAAAAATAAATTATTCATTAAAATAATATCCAAAATTATTCTTACTTTTAATAGTAAATCAATTTTATATTAAAAATAATACTTTGTCAATACGTAAATTAATTAAACTCATAATATAATGTGTATCTATCTGTGATTGCTTTTTCTCCATAATACACTAATGCTATATAATATTTTGTATGGGCATTGAAATGAGTATTTAATTGATTTTGTCCGTTTTTTACAAGATTTAATTGTTCATCAAATAACATTATAGTAACATCTTTTGCATATTCTAATTTTATATTGATTGAACTATTTATGTCTGTAGTATTTTCTAGCTTGTATAAATCTATATCTATTAAATGAGAATTTCTTATATATGGTTTTATAAACTCATCTATACCATCAAGATCATTTTTGAAAAAATATCCATAAATTAATTCGTTTGGATAATTAATAGTATCAGCATCATTGATGGTATTATTGGGTTCTATTTCATTTGAAGGAAAGTAATCATCTTTAAATAAAAATTTTAAACTATATTTGCATTCTTTATCAGAATTCAATTTTACAAAATATGAATCATCATAAAGAAGTATATCTGTAAGTTCAATAAATCCATTATAATTTAAAATATCTTTTGTATTAATAGAAAAGATCCTATTATTAGTAGAAAATACTTCTATATCAACATTAGCTTTATTGTCATATACAGAAATATAAAAATCCATAGCAGTTGCATTTGTTGGCTTTATTTGATAATAGTCAATATCTTCTAAGCTATCAAAACTAGCATTAATAGAAACATTATAATCTACAAATTGAGAATATTCCAAACTATCATTTGGTTCTATTTCATCTTTTTTTGATGCACTTATATTTTGCTTGTTAGTGCAAGATAATATAATAAATATTAAGATTAATAATAAATTATGTTTCATGATTAAAATATACATTTATTTAGAAAAGAATGCAAATTAAAAAATATTAGGTATTTATATTGGATTTATAATTCTTTTAACCGCACGGTGGATAAAATTAAAAATATTAATTGATTAATAATATCATTTAAATGAATTATATAATTTTATAAAACGTGCGTAGATTAGATAAAAAATTTAATTTAAACTTGGGTGGGGCATGCTTTTTATATTTAGGTAATAAAGATATATAAAACAAAATTTAAAATAAAATAAAAAAGATATAGGGTGGGGTGTGTAAATAAAGTTTTAAAACTTAATTACATTTGCCCGCCCTCTATCTTTATAACTTTAATTTGTAATTTTATTTTTATTTCTTTATTGCTTAATTAGAAATTACAGCACCCACCCAAGTGTTTTTTAAATTTAGAGTGAATATAACGCACGGTGGATAAAATTAAAAGTATGAATTGATTAATAATACAATTTAAATTAAGTATATAGTTCCATTAAACGTGCGTTAAATAAAATTTTAAATCTATTACTCAAGATTTTTTCTTTTTTGTTCTTTTAGATAATTCTTTTTAGCCTCTTCAATGTTCATGAATGATTCCATTGTACTGTTTAGATTAGCTTTTAATTTCTGCCTTTCTTCTAGTGCTTGTTTTCTATTTTGCTTGAATGTTTTTTCATGACTTTTCATTATGTATAAATCTCTAACTATACCAGCTTGAGCCTTAGCTATTTCAACAGCAGCCTCTAAAACTTCCTTAGCATCATTATAGCCTTGTTCAATTCTTCTGTATGCACCTTCCGGAGAAAAATCTAAAGTACCGTTTATGAGATTGCCTAAATCTTCCTGAGGACATATCTCGTATATAGTAGCCGATGAATCTCTTCTGTCTTTTATAATCTCATCAGCTTTCAAATGTATAACCATTATATCTGTACAGCCTTCATCATAAAGAGGAGTAAGAGGAGAATTGTCTTTAATGCCTCCGTCCAAATATATCTCTCCGTCAACTTTCTCTACTGGAAATAAAATAGGTATGGCAGAAGATGCAAGAAGTATATCAATCATATCCTTTTCACTTCTTCCATTTAATTTGAAATAGCGGGCATTGAATGACGGTATATGAGTGCAGGCACAGTAAATAGGAAAATCCATATTTGAAATGCAGTTTAAATCAATATGCTTGTTTATAATGCTCACAAGTCCGTCCCTAGATAGAACACCAGTAGAAGCAAGAACGCCCACAAAAGCAGCAACGGCAGGATTGGTCATAAGCATAGCACCATATTTGCCGAAACCTTTAATAGTGCTTTCTATGTCAATGCTTAATATTTTGTTTTTTATTTCTCTAGTCCAAATTTTTTCAGCTAATTTGTAATCGTCCAAAGCGAAAAGACATGCATTCAAAGCCCCAACAGAAGCCCCAGAAACAGCCTTTATATTTCTGTCAAGCCCAACCTCTTTTAAATACTTCCAAACGCCGATTTGATAAGCACCCTTACCGCCTCCGCCGTCCAAAACAAGCCCCAATTTATCCATAATAAATTTATCCTTTAATTATATAATTAAAAATTATTGAAAAAATCAAAATTAAAGAAAAAACTGTTATTTTTTTTAGTCTTTTTTTCTTTTTTTATTACTAAATTGTCTGTAGAATTATTATTTCCGTAATAAGAATATCTAAGTTTTCCAGATAAATCCTGATAGAAAGTTCCTTTTGTAGTTTTTAGTCCATCAGCATATTTTGGATTTAATGATATAGCTCTGTTTAATGCCTCTTCTATTAAAAATCTATTACCTTTGCTTTCTATTAATGCTTCAGCTTTATTTATAAATGCCAAAGGCTCTTCATTATTAATTTTTATTGCTTTATCATAATATTCTATAGCTTTTCCATATTCATCAAGTTCTCTGTATATTACACCTAAATTAATATTCGCGACATAGCTTTTTGGCTTTAATTTAACTGCTTTTATCATAGCTTCTTTTGCTTTTTCAGGATTTTCTGCATATACATAACTCATTGCAGTAAAATAATTGGTAGCATGATTATCTAATCCTTTTTCTATAGATAATTCAAAATTTTCAGCAGCTTCTTCATAGCCTTCTAAATTAAATAAAGCTCCTCCTATGGCTTCATATAATTCTGCTGTATCTAGTCCCTGTTCTTCAGCTTTTTCTAATAAATATAAACTTCCTTCATGATTTCCTTCTTTTTCTAATTCTACTGCTAAATCAAAAATTAAATTTGCTGAGGCTGATATTTTAGGAGTTTCTTCTTTTTCTTCTATTTCCACTAAGTCTATATCTGTTAATTCATTTATCATAGCTATTGACAAATCAAAATATGAATTCTCTTTCTCTAAATCCATATTTAAATTACTTACCGCATAATTTTTTAGCAAATTAAACTGTACTTCTTTTTCATCTTTGCCTGACATATCAACTATGCTGTCTACAATATATTTTTCATCTGTTTCGAGCTTTTCTATTTTCTTGATATTTCCAAGCAAAGGCACTTCTATATCTTCAAGTTCATTTAATTTTGCTTTATCCAATGCTTCAAAAAATTTATCAGCTATTTTACTATTAGATAAAAGTGTATTATAAAGGCTAATCATACTTATTTTATCGCTTGGATTTATTCCTATTTTATCCATCATAGGTTTTAACATCATCAAATCATTAAGTGAGTAATTGCCTTTAGTTGCTAAAAAGAAATCAGAAATAATGCATAGCATTTTTTCATTATTATTTTCTAAGTCTTTATATAATACTCCGTCAAAGTCTAAATATTCTATTGTTGACTCAAGATGTACAACATTCATACTTCTTTCAAGTTTATCTATTCTTGTAGATTCTCTAATCAAAGCAGACATTGACATAGTCATCATTTTCTGCATTTGAGAATATACTTCATTAAATTCTTTATCTATTTGAGTAACTAGGCAGTTGAGTTTGCAGTTTACTCCCATTATAGCATCAAAAGTTAATTTACCCTGCTGAGCTAGTTTTTGTATCATCTTTATGCAGGCTTGCTGAGATACGGCAAAATCTCTGTCTATTTCGCCTCTTAATTTTCTGTTTTTTCCTGTAATATCTCCTACCAAATTTTTTAAAAAACCTTGATTTGCTAATTTTTCGGCTTTTGCTTTTCCTGCAGATATTGCAGAGCTTGCCTGTGCTGCTAATCTTGTTAATTGTTTTCCATTGTCTTTGAACTCTTCATAAGTTTTATCTACATACTCATCTATTGCAGTTTTTTCTTCTTCTGTTAAATCTTTATCATAAGGCATAGGTAAATTAAAGTCCATACTAAACTCCGATTAAATATGTTTTATACTATATATTATATATATAAATCATTGAAATTCAAGTTTTATTTATATGTTATATGCATTTATAATAATTGTAACTATCAATAAATGTATTCCTTTATATTAATTATATGTTTTTATTATAAAAAAATTATATGACAAAAACTATCGTTTTATTCTATATTATTATTTTATTTTTTGGAAAAGAAGCCCACCAAAGCGGAATTTAGATTTATAGTATTTTAACCGCACGGTGGATAAAATTAAAAATATTAATTGATTAATAATTCAATTTAAATTAAGTGTATAACTAGATAAAACGTGCGTAGATTAGATAAAAAATTTAATTTAAACTTGGGTGGGGCATGCTTTTTATATTTAGGTAATAAAGATATATAAAACAAAAATTTAAAATAAAATAAAATAAAAAAGATATAGGGTGGGGTGTGTAAATAAAGTTTTAAAACTTAATTACATTTGCCCGCCCTCTATCTTTATAACTTTAATTTACAATTTTATTTTTATTTTCTTTATTGCTTTAATTAGAATTTATAGTACCCACCCAAGTGTTTTTTAAATTTAGAGTGAATATAACGCACGATGAATGAAATTTTAGATATGAATTTTATTAGTAATACAATTCAATTAATATAGAATTCTATTCACCGTGCGTGGTGTAGAGTAACAAACAATAATAATTAAAAATCTATTTTAGTTTTTGTGTCTGATGATAATTTTATTCCTTCTATTATCTTTATGGATTCCAAAGCAGTAGAAGCATTTGAAATAGGTTCGCCTCCTTTTTCCAAACATTCCATTATATTATTAATGGCATCAAGCATTCTTTCATTACCATAATCTTTATTATATTGTTTAATTAATGTTAATGCTTCATAATTAGAACCAGCTTCATTGTTATTCACTTTTTTGTATTGATATAATTCAAAACTATTTCCATTGTTGTATAATCTTATTCTTCCATTTTCTCCCATTATATCAATTTCAAGCATATATTTAAATGGAGAAGTACTAACAGCTTTAATGAATCCGATAGCACCAGATTTGAATTTTATCATTCCGCATCCGCCATAATCATTAAAGCCATGAACTTCTCTTATAAAATCAGTTTGTTTTTCACCTATAACATATTCAGGTTTTGAATTAGTGAAGTAAAGCATTAAATCTATAATATGACTAGCACTTGTATGTAGGGCAGTAGCACCATAACCAACTATTGTATATATTTTTCCAATAGCATTTTCTTCTATAAGTTTTTTAATTTCTTTATTGATGTTATCCCATCTTAATATATAGTTAACAGCAAATACAGTATTATTCTTTTTTGATAATTCTAATATTTCTTTAGCTTTATCTATTGAGTATGATAAAGTCTTTTCACAAAAAATCGCTTTCACTCCGGTTTCTATACATTTTTTAGCTATTTCATAATGAAGTTCTATAGGTGTGCATATACTCACAATATCAAAATCATTTTCTTCAAGCATTTTATTATAATCAACATATCCTTTTTCAATATTTTCATCTTTTTGAATTTGCTTAACTAAATTCAAATCAGTATTACCGCATATAGCAGTAATTTTAGTGTTTTTAGTATTTTGATAAGCCTTTATATGTGACCAAATTATTTTTCTATTAGGGTCTTTATCTATGAAGTAAGCAATTTGTCCAAGCCCTATTATACCAACTTTGTACATAATTATCTCCAATTTTTATTTTTTATATTGTACTATTAAAGAGAATAAAATACATTAATTTTTAATAATGTATGTATTTTAAATTCATAATTTTGTTCTTGACAATGAAATTTTTTTGTATTATAATATTAACATATAAATCTTCGGGGCTAGGTGAAATTCCATACCGGCGGTAAAGTCCGCGAGCCTTTTTGATGTATCTCTTTCAAAAATGGCAGATTTGGTGCGATTCCAAAACCGACAGTTAAAGTCTGGATGGTAGAAGATATTAATGTAACTTACTACATAAAATTTGGCTCTAAGTGTTTAAACATTTAGAGTTTTTTTGTTTGTAGATTTCTTTTTTACCTTCCTAAAAACAATTCCTAAAGATTAAAAAAATTTTATAAAAGAGTATTAGTAGTATGCAGGAAAATATGCATGAAAAATACATGAAAATGGCTATAGAAGAAGCAAAGAAGGGAGAAGGTTTTACAAGTCCTAATCCTTTAGTTGGTGCTGTTATAGTGAAAGACGGAAAAGTTATAGGTATTGGATATCATAAAAAATACGGTGAAAATCATGCTGAAATCAATGCATTTTTGGATGCAAAAGAGAAAGGCGAAAATGTTGAAGATGCTGATATATATGTAACTTTGGAACCTTGTTCTCATTATGGAAAAACTCCTCCTTGTGCTGATGCTATTATAAAAAATAAATTAAAAAGAGTAATTATAGGCTGTGTTGATTCCAATCCTAAAGTGGCAGGAAATGGTATAAAAAAATTAAAAGATGCTGGAATTGAAGTTATAGTAAATGTGCTTGAAGAAGAATGCAGAAAATTAAATGAGGTTTTCTTCTATTATATAGCTAATAAAAGACCGTTTGTTGTTATGAAATATGCTATGACTATGGACGGTAAAATTGCTACTGTAAGCGGAAAATCAAAATGGATAACTTCAGAAAAAACAAGAGAGCATTCTCATAGATTTAGAAATAAATACTCTGCTATAATGGTTGGAATAAATACTGTAATAGAAGATAATCCTACACTCAATTGCAGACTTCAAAATACTAGAAATCCTATAAGAATAATTTTGGATAGTTCTTTGAAAATAGATTTGAATTCTAATATTTGTAAAACTGCTAAGGAGATAAAGACTTTTATAGCTACTGTTAGTAATGATGATAAAAAAATAAAAGAACTTGAAAGTTTTGGAATAGAGATAATAAAAACAGAAAATGATAACGGCAAAGTAAGTTTAAATGATTTGATGAGAATACTCGGAGAGGAAAAAAATATTGACAGTGTGTATGTTGAAGGCGGTGCTACTTTACATGCAAGTTTATTGAAAGAGAAATTAGTGAATAAGGCATTGATTTATATAGCACCAAAAATATTCGGAGGATCAAAAGCAAAAACTCCAATAGGAGGCGAAGGAATAGATGATCCTGATAATGCTGTTAAACTTACGGAAGGCAGCATAACAAAAATAGAAGACGATTTGTTTTTGGAGTATTATATAAATATAGAAAATAAATAATTGTTATTAATATAAATTGCAGTCCTTTTGGTTCTTTGGGCCACCAAAAGAACTGGGGTCTGGGGCAAAGCCCCAGTTATAAAGCGAAATTGAATAAGAGGAAATTATTTAACAATGTTTACTGGTATAGTTGAAGAAATAGGAACTGTTAAATCGGTACAAAGCAAAGTTATTACAATAGAAGCTAGCAAAATATTTGATGATTTGCATTTAGGTGATAGTGTTGCTGTTAATGGTACTTGTTTAACTGTATCTAGTT
Organism: Brachyspira pulli; assembly: GCF_036997785.1. Lineage (NCBI taxonomy): Bacteria > Pseudomonadati > Spirochaetota > Spirochaetia > Brachyspirales > Brachyspiraceae > Brachyspira > Brachyspira pulli. The sequence continues at coordinate 79,755 of NZ_JAWLQI010000004.1, read as the reverse complement.
TTGATAATAAAATATTTAATGCAGATGTTACTCAAGAAACTTTGAACCGTACTAATTTAGGAAGTTTAAAAAACGGAAGTAAAGTTAATCTTGAAAGAGCTATGACATTAATCGGAAGATTCGGCGGTCATATAGTAAGCGGACATATTGACGGAGTGGGAAGTATTAAGTCTATGAAGAAAGATGATAATTCTATTATACTTACTATTGAAGTGCCTAAACACTTAATGAAATATATAGTAGAAAAAGGTTCTGTTGCTGTTGACGGCATAAGTTTAACAGTGGCAAGTTTAACTGATAATACTTTTTCTATAGCAGTCATTCCTCATACATTGAAGGAAACTGTGCTTTATTATAAAAAAGAAGGTGATAAAGTTAATATAGAAAATGATGTTATAGGCAAATATGTTGAAAGGCTTTTAACATTTAAAGAAGATAATGAAGATAAAAAATCCAATATCACTATGGAGTTTTTACTCAAGAATGGATTTTAATATTTTTTAATAATAAACTTTTACAGCTTTTTGATGATGAAAAAACTGAATAAAAATATAAATGGAGTATAAAAATGGAAAATGTTTACAGTACAATCGATGAAGCTTTAGAGGATTTAAGAAACGGAAAAATTATAATTGTTTCTGATGATGAAGATAGAGAAAATGAAGGCGATTTAATCTGTGCAGCAGAATTTGCTACTACAGAAAATATCAACTTTATGGCTACTTATGCTAAGGGTTTGATATGTATGCCTATGAGTAAAGAAATTACTAATAAATTAAATTTAAATCAAATGGTTACAAAGAATACTGATAATCATGAAACAGCTTTCACAGTATCTATTGACCATGTTGAAACTACAACAGGAATATCAGCAGTTGAAAGATCTATCACAGCTTTAAAAGTTATTGATGAGAATTCTAAGCCAGAAGATTTCAGACGTCCTGGTCATATGTTCCCATTACTTGCAAAAGATGGCGGAGTATTAGTTAGAATGGGACATACTGAAGCTACTGTTGATTTGATGAGATTAGCAGGTTTAAAAGAATGCGGTTTATGCTGTGAGATTATGAGAGATGACGGCGATATGATGAGAAGAGATGATTTAATTGATTTCGCTAAAAAACATAATCTTAAAATGATAACTGTTTCTGATTTAATTGATTATAGAAAAAAGAATGAAGATTTAATGGAACTTTATGCCAAAGCAAAAATGCCTACTAAATATGGTGAGTTTGAAATACTTACTTTCGTAAATAAAATAACAAAAGAACATCATGTAGTTTTAACTATTGGAGATATTTCAAGCGGAGAAGATGTACTTTGCAGAGTTCATTCTGAATGTTTAACAGGCGATGCATTAGGCTCTAAAAGATGCGATTGCGGTGAACAATATGATTATGCTATGAGAAAAATTGCTGAGGAAGGCAGGGGCATAATGGTTTATATGCGTCAGGAAGGAAGAGGAATAGGACTTGTTAATAAATTAAGAGCTTATGAACTTCAGGACAGCGGACTTGATACAGTTGATGCTAATATAGCTTTGGGATTTAGAGATGATATGCGTGAATATTATGAGGCTTATCAAATGCTTAAAAATTTGGGAGTTAAGAGCATAAAAATAATGACTAATAACCCAGATAAAATAAAGTATTTGAATAATTACGGACTAGAAATAAAAGACAGAGTACCTATACAGATAGAGGCTTCAGAGTACGATGCATTTTATCTAAAAACTAAGAAGGAAAGAATGGGCCATATTTTAGATTAAAATTTTTATGCGATAAACGAGCAGCTGATAACTGACAAAGGAAGTTATCAGCTATTATTAAGCGAGTTTATCGCTAGCAATAATAAGAAAAAGCGAGCCGAAGCCAGCAAATAATTTATTTATTTGCTGCTTATAGGCTGAGGCGAGTATAACAGTAATAGAACAAGTTTTTTATATATAATAAAAGAATGGGTCATATATTATATTAAAATTTTTATGCGATAAACGAGCAGCTGATAACTGACAAAGGAAGTTATCAGCTATTATTAAGCGAGTTTATCGCTAGCAATAATAATAAAAAGTGAGCCGAAGCAGCTAGTAACTTTAGTTGCTGGCTTATAATAGCGATGGCGGCATAGCAATAATAATAAAATTTTCTAGCAAATTTAAAAAATATAAAGCTAGATAAATTGCGAGCCTCTGGTAACTGACGAAGGAAGTTGCCAGAGCTTTTAAGCGAGCAATTTTCTAGCAATTTAAAAAGGATGGTTAAGATGAAAACTTTTGAAGGAAAACTCGTTAGTGAAAAACCAATTAAAATTGGTATAGTGTGTGCAAGATTCAATGAATTTATTGTTTCTAAACTTTTGGGCGGTGCTTTAGATGCTTTATCTCGTCATGATATTAAAGATGATGATATTAGTGTTGCTTGGGTGCCTGGTGCTTTTGAAATTCCTCTAATAGCTTCTAAAATGGCTAAATCAAAAAAGTATGATGCAGTTATTTGTTTGGGTGCTGTTATAAGAGGTTCTACAACACATTATGATTATGTTTGTGCTGAAGTATCAAAAGGTATTGCTAATGTTTCACTTAATTCTGATATACCTGTAATGTTTGGTGTACTTACTACTGAAAACATTGAACAGGCTATTGAGAGAGCTGGAACTAAAGCAGGTAATAAAGGCTTTGATGCTGCTATGGGTGCTATTGAGATGGTTAATCTAATAAGAGAAATAGAAAAATAATTCAAATAAAAGCCATATTTATAAAAAACAAGGTCGAATGGCCTTGTTTTTTTTTGAATTTATTTGTTATATTTTAATATAAAATAATAAAATATAAAAAGTAACTATATACTTTTTATGAATTTAATATATTATTTATTAGTAAGTATTATCAATTAAGGAGTGTGTGATATGGACTTGAAGGGATCGAAGACAGAAATTAATTTGAGAAATGCTTTTATAGGTGAGGCTATGGCTAGATGCAGGTATATGTATTATGCTGAGAAGGCTCGTGAAGAAGGCAGGGAAGATATAGCTGCTGTATATGAAAAATTTGCTAGAAATGAACAAGAGCATGCCAAGATATGGTTTGAAAAATTTCATGGTATTCCTAATACTGTAGAAAATTTAAAAGAATCAATCATAAATGAAAATTATGAATCTATAGATATGTATTTGTCTTATGCTAGAACTGCTCAAGAAGAAGGATTTGATGATTTGGCTATGGCTTTTATGAATGTGGCAAGAATAGAAGATGGTCATAAAAAGAAATTTCAAAGTCTTTTGCAAGATAAGTCTTTTGAAGTAAAAAATTGGCAATGTGATATATGCGGCTATATTGATTTGGCAAATGAAAATCCTCAAATATGCCCTGTTTGCAAAACTAAAAAGTCAAAATAATAATTGTTATCATATTCTATTATAAGTGAGTATTGACTTATAATAGAATATTTAGTTTTATTGTATTATTTTAAATCCCACACTTTATTCTTTATAATATATTTATAAATTTTTGTTCTAATTTTCTTTATATCCAAAATAGAAAAAGCATGCCCGCCCAAGAGTTATTTAAATTTATAATTTCTTTAACGTACGGTTAATGTATTTTTATTTATAATTAAAATTGTATTATTGATTAATTTATATTTATAATTTTGTTTTTCGTGCGGTGTATAAATATTAAATTTAAAATAAATTAGGGTGGGTGTTAAAAAATTCTTTTTAAACAGTAAGGAAATAAAAAATTAAAATAGAAGATATATTAATTAAGAAATAGGGTGGGAATGAAAGTAAGTTTTAAAACTTTATTGACATTTGCCCGCCCTTTATGCTTTATAATAAATTTATGAATTTTTATTTTAATTTTCTTTATATCCAAAATAGAAAAAGTATGCCCACCCAAGTGTTATTTAAATTTATAATTTCTTTAAACGCACGGTTAATGTATTTTTATTTATAATTGAAATTGTATTATTAATTAATTTATATTTATAATTTTATTTTGCGTGCGGTATAAAAATAAAAAAGTTATAACTATTCTCCAAAAATAGCATTAACTAAATTCATCTTATCATCATTTTCTTCATTTATTATTTCTTCAATACCAAAGAATATCAAACTAGATAAAGCATCTGGAAAATCTAAATAGCTGAACACATCTCCTTTAATACTGCTTCCTTCTAGTGAATCATCAAAATTTAGTAACTGCCTTAAAGCTATATAACCGCGTCCATTATTTGTTTGAAGCCATTTATCTGTATCGGAGCCGTCCGGAACTTTCTGCCAGCTTGATGGAAAATATACTTTATCATATATTAAATAGCTTGCATTTACTATTCTCTCTGCCTTATTCTTATGCACATAAAATGGAATAACTTCAAAATGTTTTTCTAATCTTTTTACTAATTCTTTTTGAGCAAAATTTGATTCGCATAATATTTTTTTTATATTTCTTATGCTTAAAAAATTTATTATGCTTTCATCAGTGGTTGAGTTAGTATCATTACGCATAAGACCTGAATCTATTAAATAAATGCTGTCCCCAATTTGTGTATATATTATTGCTGATGTAAAACAATTATATTCTCCGAATGCAGGATCCACTATTGCTTTATGTTCTGAAGAATTAATTTTATTTATATTTTCTTTTAAATTATCATCATAGAATTTTAATTTTGAATATAGGAAAATTTTGCCTTGTTTATTTTTTATTTTTCCAAGCCAAATATGATCATACATTTTTGGCATAAGTTTTAAAGTAGAAAGTCTTGATTTATTTAATATGTCGCTGAAATAATAATTTCCATCATAATTTATAAATGTAATTAATATATTATTATCTTCATATTCATGATATGGATACTCTTTATTATTTTTATCGGTGTAGAATTTTTTTATTAATTGAAATTGTGATACAGTTTTATATATAAAGTCTGTTTCAAATCTTGGATTGAATGCTATCCATATTTCACTTTTATTTGCTCTTATAGAAGGTTCCAATATTTCGTAGCTTCTTTGTGTGAGAGTTTGAGCTTCTTCTATAAAGCATATTCTTACATTATAAATGGATTTAATTTCTTCAATAGAACATTCTCTAATACCCAAAAATATAAATTTACAATTTGTAATTTTATTAATAATTTCATTTCTTTTTATATTAAAAAACTTTTCTAATTTTAATTCTTTTATAATGCTTATTAAAAGAGGGTAGGTTGAATAGCTAATTGATTTTTGTATTTCTCTTGAGCATAGTATTACACCGTTACTTTCAAAACTTTTAGCTATTAATATTCTTGCTATGGATTCGCTTTTTCCGCCTCCGCGTCCTCCGAATGATATTTTTAATCTCTTTTCAGTATTTGCCCATTTCTCAAAAGGCTTCAAAATATTAAATTTGATATTCATAATTTTTTCTCATAATTTAATTGATATTAAAAAATAATATCTTCATATAAAAAGCAAAAATTATAAGTAATTATAAGTGAAGTTTGTTTTTGAATTAATTTCACGCACGCTAAACTAAATAAAAAATATAAATAAGTTAATAATACAATTTTAATTATAAAGAATGATTTTTTATTGTTGCTAGCGATAAACTTATTATTATATATAAAAAATCTCGCTTTAAAATCTCTATCAGCTTTTAGCTGATAGACGCTCAATTTTTTATTTTTAATGTAGCTGACAACTAAAGTTATCAGCTGCTCGTTTATCGCTTCAAAAATTAATAACATAATTTATAAACTTATATTAGTAATATTAACAATAATAAAAAATAATAATTTATTAACCGTGCGTTGAATAGATTTTTAAATCTAATAACAACTTGGGTGGGCAGCTATATTTTCTGTATTAAATGTTAAGATAAATGATATTATAAATTGAAAATAAAGCAGAAAATTTATAGGGTGGGGTTTTAGAATAAATTTTAAAGGTTTTATTTACACTTGCCCGCCCTTTATATTTATTGCTTGATTAGCTATTTTTGTTTTTATTTTCTTATGAATTTAAATTAGTTAATATAGCACCCGCCCAAGATTTTTTTAAATTTATAGTGAGTTTACCGCACGATTAAATTGTATAAATATACAGTAAAAATAAAAAATTAAATTTGTACTATTATATAGTCTATTTACCGTGCGTTATATAAATAAAAAGTATGTATTTTTTTAAAAAAAGTTACAAAAATTAATACTGTCTTTCGGAAGACATAGAAAATTATTTTTTTAATTCTGTTATAATGCAGAATTGCAGTATCTATTGCAAGGAAATATTTAAGGAAATATTTTATGAAAAAAGAAAGCATAAATATATCAGACAGAAAGTATAATATAAAATATTATACTGCTTCAGATGAAAAAGCAAAATATCCATATATACTTCCTTCATTAAAAACATTGATATCAAAAGGTAAAGAATGCTATATAGTTTCTAAAATATCAGGTGATAAACCATATAGCGTAGAAATAGCCAACATTTCAGAAAATGAAGGAATATTCAGATATGACTTTTGTGATTTTGATGTATACAAAGAAGATATAAAAGGCATAATGACAAATTATAAAGATGCAATATTGTTTTTTGAAATAGGAGTATTCGCAGATATATACAGTTATTTAAGAAGCCATTTACAGCTTGATATAATAAACTGCTTTTCAGATGACGGCAGTATAGATATTTCTAGTGTTAAAGATAATATTTTTGATAAGCTTCCTATAAAGAAAGATAAACTCATAAAAAGAATGCAGAACTATTATGATGATAATAAAAACTGCATTCTTCCTTCCTATAAAGTTCAGTATAGTATTATTGAAGAAGATAAAAAGCCTGTTAATAAAGTGCTTTATTCTGTGTATCATCTTCCAGTGCTTGAAAAAATATCTGAGCTTGAAAATATGAAGTTAAATTTAAAAGATATAGCGGATATTTTCTTCAGCGATGATAATAAAGAAAATATTAATAAGTATTTAGTAGATAAAATCATTTTAAATAAAATTAAGTCAATAGAAGAATCTATTAAGCATTTGAATTATGATGAACTTACAATCAGAATAGATGGTTTTAAATATCTCAAAGAAATTTCTTTGTCTAAAATAATAGAACATATATTCTGCTTATATTATGTTTTTCAGCATGATAATATATTAAAAAATACTTATATATCTTCTATTAAAACAGTACTAGATCCTTCATTAGAAATGGAAGAATCTTTATCAGAATATTTTTCTAATGATGCTATATATTTTGATAAGATGTTTTATCATTTCGTACAAAGAATAAAATATTTATATCTTAAAATGGATATAAAGTTTGACTGTTTGTTTATAGGTTTAGAAGAATACAGAGAGTACCAATACAATGAAGTAGTAAAATTATGTATAGATAAGTACAATGAAATGAAGAATGAGTTAAAAGACTTATTTTCTGAATTGTATTCTGATGATGTTGTTAGAATGTACGGAATGCATAATTTGAGTCATGAAAATTATTTTGAAAATGAAAATAAATTCAAATCTATTTTTAATTACGGGCAGCATTATGTTAGTTTAATTATAAGGGCTGATTTTCTAGAGTTCTTATGTTCATTTGCAAGTTTTAGAATTGATTATGATATAGTTGATAGGTGTGAAGAAATTATATTTTCTAATATAGAGAGTAAAAAGTACAGCAATAAGAAAATCTATAATATAGCTTCTATTATAGATGATATAAATACATCTTTCTATATAGCAGAAACTTTATACTTTTTTAATCTTTACAGTATAAAATCTTACAAAGATATACTTGATTCTTTGCATTCTTGTTTAGTGAAATTATCTTGTTTGAATTATGAATTATTAAAAGAGTATGTAAATAGTAAAGATACTGAAAATTATATTGATGAATTCAATCTAATGCTAAAAATTGCTGAAGAACATAAATGTGTTGATGATATTTCAGTAAACTCTAATAAAGAAGTAATTAACTTTTTGAAAACTCTTGAAGAATTGAAAGATGTAAGAAAGTATGAGGATATATTTATAAATAATTCTTTCTTTATTTATAATCAGGAAATTATTTATAGCGAAGAATATGAAGAAAAGCTTGAAGAAAAATTAAAAAAAATGGAAGAAAAAGAAAGAAAATTCCAAGAGGAAGAAAGAAGTGAGAGAAAAATATTTTTTGATGCAAATTATAAAACTATATACAAAGCAATTATGTATGACATCAAAATGAAAGAAGCAAAGGATTTTGAATATGATGAAAACTATATTGAGAAATCTTTTATAAATGCTCTTGATTATATGTACAGAGTATCATACTACAAAGAATATTTGACAATTAATAATGCTGATTTAAGTGATCTATCTAAAAAAACAGAAATATTTTTAGATAAAAATAAAAAACTAAAAACAGCTTTTATGGATTTATCGAAAGATATAAAAAATGTATAGAAACTAATTAAATTGATAATTAGTGAAGAATAAAAAACTTCATTTGTTATAAATAAAAAATATAAAACTATAAGGGGTTATTATGAAACACTTAAAAAAAATTATTTTTGCTTTTGCTATGATAACAGCATTAAGTACTTCTGCATTTGCAGCAAGCGGATTTGAGTTTATATTTAATGTTCCTTTCGGACTTAATATAAATTTACTTCCTCAATATAGCATGTATGAAACTCAAGAAGCAAAAAATGGAACTTACTATCATTCAGGTAATAAAGTAGGATTTGATGCTGGAGTATCAGCCCAAATAGGTTATATGTGGCAAGTAAAAGATAATTTTGGAATAAGTCTTTTAGGCGAATTAGGATATAGTTTTGACAGTTTATATGCTAATTTTGATAAAGCAAAAATACAAGATCCAAATAACAGTATTGGACAAATTGATGCTCCAAATGATCCAAAATTAGGAAATGCTTCATTTTATACTCATAATCTTAAAATAGGTATACTTCCAAAATTTAATATAAAAGCATTTTCTATAGGAATAGGACTTGGAGTTATAGTTCCTATGGCTGTAGAAACTACTTGGAAAGATGAGGCAGTAAAAGCATTATTTAAAGATGCTTCTACAAAATTTATGAGTTCTGTAGGTTTTTATGGTAAATTAACTTTTGATTATTCAATATTCTTCACAGAAAAAATAGCTATGAATATAGGATTATACACAGGAGTTGATGCTATTAATTCTATAAATACAACTATTGATAGTTCAGGATATCATAGCGAAGCACCATTATTGAGTTATGATATAGGTTTGCAATTAGGATTCAGATTCGGACCTAAGGCTTTTAATTAATTTTGATTATTTTATTAAATAGGTATGTTTATATTATATTCATACCTATTCAATTTATTATTATAATAATTAGGGGGATAAAAAATGAAAAAAAGAATTTTATCAATTATTTCATTATTAATTTTAATAAGTCTATTTGCCGTAAGCTGCAGCGAAAAAGGCACAGACCCTACAAATACACCAAATAAAGGAATAGAAAATTATCAGGGAGATTGGAAGCTCGAAGGTCAAGATTACAACCAAACTCCTGTAAGCGGAACTATTAATATAGCAGCAAATGGTACTATAACAGGAAATGTAAAAAATTTGATTCAAGAAGGACAATCTATCACTAAAGATAAAATAACAGATAAAGGCAATGAAACTTATGAAATTACTATAATGGAACAAGATGGATTTAAACAAGTTTTTGAATGTACATTTACTTCTGATAAATCTGCTGAATGGAAAATTAAACAAACTGGAGCACAGGTTCCTGGAGGATCTGCAGTTGCTGGGCAGGGAACTTTAGCTAGACAATAAAACTCATTGTCTTTTAATTAAAGATTAATTATAAAACCTCATGCTTTTTTAAGTATGAGGTTTTTTAATACTCATATACTAAAATAATTATGTACTGTCAATCTTCTATTGTTATTTTAAAACTTTGGTGTAGTCTAAATTTAGGTTATACACTTATTTAATAGGTATATTTTTAATATCAAGTTCTAGCAATTGCGTTTTTTACTACTTTTTTGTGCGGCAAAAAAGTAGATAATATCTATATAAAGTGTATCAGTTGACAAAGTTAAAAATTTTCAGTATATATTATTTTAATTTTTTTATTATCTCTTTAGCGAAATATGGCAAATCATCAGGACATCTTGAAGTTATAATATTTCCGCATACCACAACTTTTTCATCTTTATAATTAGCTTTGGCATTCATTAAATCATCTCTTATGCCTATATAACAAGTAGCGTCTTTTCCTTCTAATACTTTTGCTGATATTAAAGTTTGCTGTCCATGACAAATTGCTCCTATAGTGAGGTTATTGTCAACAAAGTATTTTATTATTTTCTTTACGTTTTCATTTCCTCTTATAGCTTCAGGTGCTCTTCCGCCTGGTATTATTAATGCTTTATAATTTGAAGGGTCTACTTCTGAGAAATCTAGTTTTGCTTCAACTTTGAAAAAATATTCTCCTTTAATCTCGCCTTTGTTTAAAGCTGCTATATCAACTTCAATGCCTTCCTCTACAAGTCTGAAGTATGGATAAAATAATTCTGAATCTTCAAAAAAATTATCAGTAATAATTAATGCTTTCATTTTATATTCCTTTTAAATTATAATTTTAAGTATATACCAAAAATTTTTAACTTTGTCATTTTTTTAGTCAACTTTTTCCCGCCGCACACGCTCTGCGGACTTCGTCAAAGTTGCAAAAAGTGCAAGGATAGAATTAGTACTAAATCATACTAAAATTGTCTTACATGTAAGATAATTTATTAAATTAAAGCCCAAATGTAGCCTTTCGCGAAGCGTATCCGAGCCTGTCGAGGATATAGCTTCTTTGTGGCAATACCACAGGCACTTCCTTCGGTCGCAAAAGAAGTGGGGTATGGGGCAAAGCCCCAGATATAAAAACAAAAATATAACTTTACTTTTGACAAAGTATAGTTGTTTAGGTATAATACAATAATACAGCATTTTTTCAATAATGATTTTTTTTATGATAATTTATCAAAATAATTTTGTATTTTAATAAAAAAATTTTAACAATAAATAAATTTTTTTGTTATTATATTAGGTATAATTAAACATTTTCCAATAAAAATTAAGTTACTTGGCTTTAGTTATATTTGTATAATTAAAGCCTTTTTTAATTTAACTAATTATACAAATATTTTATTTTATTATTGCTAAGCAATAAACTCGCTAAAATATAGCTGACAACTTCCTTCGTCAGTTATCAGCTGCTCGTTTATTGCTTTAATTATCAAAACCAACCCTTATATTGATTCTATTCTCTTCTTCTTGAAGTTTCCTTTTTAATTCTGCTTTCTCCAATTTTTTATTATTTCTGTTTTTTAAAATTTCAAAAAATACTATAATAGCTCTTTCACTTGGGGCATTGTATTTATAAATTATTTTTTTATTGTTGGATTCTTTTCCTTCTTTATCAGTTTTTATTTCTTTTACAAGTTCTTTGCTGTAATAGCCTAATGCTTTTTTTATTAATGCATTTTCTATTTTTATTTTAGTATCTAAAAAATATTCATCTCTTGCTTTTCTTATTTTTTTAATCAAACTCTTTTTATATTTCTTACTTGATTTATTAATATAGTCTTTTAAATCATCATAATTTATATTTAGTTTTTTGCTTATTTCTTCAAATGTGAGATTTTCTTTTTTTATAAGCTCATATATTTGATTTTCTGTTTTGATATTATATTTATTCATAATACACCTGTAATTTTTTAAAATAAAATTTATAATATAAAATAATCAAAAAATATAAGCGAATATAAGTTAATTATGAAAGAAGTACGAATATATTTAAATGGAAAAATAAAAAAAATACCTTACAGAAATAAAGAGGATAACATAAAGGACATAAAAAGTCTTAAAAATGTATATGTAATTCAAAAAACTAGAAGCGATAAAAAGAATGAAGATTTTGCTATATCAAAATTAACTTATGAAAATGGAAAGTTTGATAAAAAAGAAGAAAAATATATTTCAGAAATTAAACTTGACAGTAAAAATATTTATCTTTTTGAAATAGGTTTATTTATAGATATATACAATAATATTTTTAAAAATATAGAAAATAAAGATTTAGAATATATCGAATTAGTAAATCTAGTAAATAATAAAGAAAAAGTTATTCATAATATAAATTCTGTTAAAGAAGAAGTGAGAAAGTATAGAGAGTATCATAAAAATGAACTTTTTGAAGGATATGAGCTTTTTAAAAATACAATATATTATAAATTAGAAATGCTTATCATAGCAGACAATATAAATTATTATTATGAAAATAGATTAAAATTTGATGAGATAAAAACTATATTACATGGTACATATAATGAAGCTGAAATGCATTTAGATTATATAAGAAATATTGAAAGAAACAGAAAAGCAAGAAAACAATTAGAAGAAACTACAAAAGAATTAGAAGAAATTAAAAAACAATTAAAATTACATGCTGATTTGCTTCCAATATTAAAAAAAGAATCAATTAATACTGATGAAGATTATATAAAAAATATGAGCTTTGATGAATTAAAAATAAGTATAGAAAATATAAATCTGCTTATAAGCTCATCTAAAGAACTTAATTATATAAACTATTACACAATAAAGAAATATATACTTTGCCTTTATTATATATTTGAAAGAGAGGAAATTAATAATTTGTTTGATAATGTTTATTTAGATAAAAACATTATATACTATGATTTACATTTTTATTATTTTATATTCATAATATACTCTCTTAATAATAAAAATAAACTTGATAATAAAGAGTATGAAGAAGTTATTAATTTATATATAGAAAAATACAATACTCTTAAAAAAGAAAAAGCATATTTATTTGACAGAGCATATAGTTCGGATATAGCAAAGAGATATGAACTAAAAAATCTAAATCATAATAATTATTTAAGCAGCAATACTTTTTTGAATCTTACTAATAAATATAATGATTACAGAGATTTATTTTTTGAAAAAGATTATTATAATTTTGTTTTATTTTTATGTAATAAGATAAAGTTTGGAATATATTTTAATTTAGCAGATTATCAGGAAAATATATTTATTAATGAATACAAAGAAATGAATTTTCAAAAATCAGATAACACAATTAATAATATTACTATTAAAATAGAAGATATAAAAATAGCTAGAAAAATAGCGGAGAGATTTTATTTTCTTAAATTAATAACTTTTGAAGAATATGGTATTATAAATACATACTTAAATGATTGTATTATAGAATTATCATACAATCATATAGAAACTATCAAAAATTATATTAAAGATGAAAATAGAATATTAAAAAGCTATGATAATATTTTTAATTATATTATAGATTTTTATAATAACATAAAAACAGATGAATTATTATCTTCTATAGATTATTATTTTTCTAAAAAGATTATCAAAGAACAAAAAAATATTGATGATTATACTTCTAATTTCTCATTAGATGAATCAGAAATAATAGAGGAAGCCAAAGAAATTTTTATAAATAAAAATTTAGAAAATATTTTAGATGATAATTTAGATATATTTACTAAAAAAATGTTTGATGAATTGGAGAATGATTTTAAAGGTTATAATGATAATTACCAAAGAGATTATAAATTTAAAATAGAAGCATTCTTCAAAATGAATTATTCCATTATTATGATGATAACAAAATATTTTTATAAAGATAATATTAAAGAAAATTTTATAAAGAATATTGAGTATTTATATAAATTATCATCTTACAGTGATTATTTAGTTGTTAATAAAATGATAGATTATGATAATATTTTTATAAGTACTTTAGGATATTCTTTTATATTTGATGATATAGAATTAGCCAAAATATTTTTTTCTTCAGTAGAATAAAATTCAAAAAAATTAAAAAAAAATTCACTTTTTAATTAGGTACATCGATGTACCAATAAGGAGAATTTATAATTATTTCCTATAATGAATTTATAAATAATTACCCAAGGGTAAGTATTTAATTTTTGTTTGTGTAATTTTTTAATAGAAGTTATTATTAAAAATTACTTTAATAGGGAATATTATAAATGTTGAATAATATCAGTATAGCATATTTTATAAAAAATAAAAGATATATCCTTGAAAGCAAAACATATAAGAACAAAAATGAATTAATAGTTATAGGCGAGTTTTTTCAGATTTTAAAAGATGAAAATATAGAGAATGTAACATTAAAAAATTTAAGAGAATGGGATAATAAAAAACTGCTTCCAGCCTATAGAATTACTCATGGCCCTATAAGAGAAAAGGTAAGATACTACAGCAGAGAGCATATTGATATTGTAAGAGAGATACTTCGTTTAAAAGCATTAGGACTTGAAATACCTGATATTAAAAAAATTATATTTGATAATATTCCTGAATGCTTAATATTTTTGAAAAGAGATATTGTAAAGAAAGAGGATTTAAAAAGTATGATGAACATAATAGAGAATATAAACAAAAAAGAAACAGATTTAATAATAACAGTAATAAAAAATTGCAAAAAATATTTCTGTAATAATTTCAGTATAGATAATTTAAATGATGAATATATAAAAGATATTATAAGTCAGTATAAAGATTCTAATTTAGAAAATGATGAAGATAAAAATATTATAGGTTTTATACTTATTTTGATTAGTGCATGTAATTGCTATGATGAGAGTAATAATATTTTTGATAGAGAGAAATTTTCAAATTATATTGATGATATAGCAGGCAAGTATTAAAGTTATAATCTTTAATAATTAAATATAAAAAATAATTTTAAGGAGGCTCAATATGAGTGAAAAAAATAAACACCCAAACAATGAAGCTGATATGGTAAATGCCAATAAAGGTTTTAATGGAAATAATATTACATTTGATAAAAATCAAGGTAATAGAGGCTGGCAGAAAAATCCATTAAACCCAGCAAATCAAAAAAACAACAATGATAAAAAATAATTTTAAGGAGGAAAATTATGGCTGATAAAATTAAGCACCCTAACAATGAAGCTGATATGCAAAACCCTAATAAAGGAAATAACGGAAACAATATACGTTATGACCAGAATCAGGGTAACAGAGGCAAGCAGTTAAATCCTAATCAAAATAAGGGTAAATAATTTGATTGTACGACTTTAATACTTGCCTTATTTAGTTGTTGGATTAAATATTATAACAATATTAAAAATTATATCAATTCCCCTAGGGGTAATATTAACTATTAACTTTTCAAATATTGTCTAATTAATAATAGGGTTTATTATTGAATCATTAATAATTTTTAAGGAGAAAACAAAATGAAAAAACTAATCATTACTATTTTAGCTTTAACTTTATTATCAGCTTTCAGCATATCCTGCAGCAAAGGTTTTAGTTTTAATGATTTAGGAGGCACTTGGAAAAGCAATAGCGGAAGCGAAACTTTTTCAGTAGATACATCAGCTAAAACTATAACAAAAAATAATCAGACATACAATGTTCAAGGAGTAAGTGATACAAAAGCTCAATTATTAAATATAATGTTATTAAAAGATGGAGTTAATGCTGGTAATATAACATTCACAAGCAAAACAGAAGCTAATGGAACAGGCGATTTTAATGGAGCTTGGACAAAACAATAATAATATTGATTGTTAATAAAATTATATAAGCTGCTTGGTAAAGAAGTATTTATCAGGCAGCTTTTTTATTGATTAATAAATATACATAAAAAATAATAACAAATAAATTGACAAAATTATTTCAATATATTATAAATTAGAGTTATGAAAGATAATAATTTAAATAATAAAACATACTATAGTTTTTCAGACTATGTAAAAAATAAATTTGGCGTAAAGGTAGGAAAGATTTCTATAGATACAGATTTCGGCTGTGCTCATAAAGCTAATAATGGAGGATGCAGATTCTGTAATTTAAACAGTTATAAGCCTCCTTATATAGCAGAAGAAAATATTAACAGTCAATGGATCAATGGTGTTAATAATTATAAAAGAAGATATCAAAAGTTCTACGCTTATTTTCAATTAGGTACTCCATTATCTCATTTAGCTTCAAAAGAATCATTAATGTATGCAAATAAATTAATATATTTTGATGATTGTGTAGGGCTTATGTTTGGAGCTAGAAGCGATATGCTTGAAGAAGATGTTTTAAAAGAGCTTAATCATTTAGCAGAAACTGTTAATAAAGAAATTTGGCTTGAAATGGGGCTTCAGTCTTCAAATGATGAAACTTCTTTGTTTATCAATAGAGGACATGATTATAAATCCTTTGCCAATATGGTTAATCATATAAAAGAAAATTATCCTAATTTAATAATATGTACTCATATAATATTCGGGCTTCCAAAAAGATTAATAGAAGATAAAAAATTAATAGAATTAGAAAGCGAAAATGACATGCTAAAAACAGTTAAAGATGTTTCAGCTTTAAAAATAGATGCGGTAAAATTTCATCAGCTTGATATAGTAAAAGGTTCTTATTTTGAGAATATGTACAAAGAATACAATTTCCCTACATTAGATGAAGATTATTATATCAATTTAATGAGTGAGGCAATAGCTTTAACTAATTCTAATATAATCATAGCAAGATTAATGGGTGATAGTTTAGGAGATACTTTAATAGCACCAAAATGGAATAAATCCAAAGGGGAAATAATAAATCTTATTACAAAAACTATGATATCAAAGAATTTATATCAAGGCTGTAAAGCATAATATAACTTTTTATCAACTTTTTAACAAAAACTATGAAAAATAGTATAAACTATATACAGAATTTATTTTTTATATGTAGTATAATTAAACATATACATAAAAAAAGAACATCATTAATGATAGTAATACTATATAAATTGATAATTTTTGTATAATTTATTGGTACGTTTTTTGCATAAAGTTATTAATTAGAGTTTTATTAAATTGTTTAATATGATGTTTAAATGGCAATTTAGATAAATAGGAGATTTTATGAGTGATGAATTAAATAAAGATATAAATAAAAATAGCGATAATAAGACCAACGAAGATAATACGGTTTCTATAGTGGAAGATAAGTTACCAAGAAGACTCATAATAATACCAGTAATGGGAAAGCCTTTATTTCCTGGTCTTTATGCACCATTTCCGATACCGCCTAAGCATGCAGATGCTGTTAATAAGGCTATAGAGGAAAATGACGGTTTTCTAGGTTTAAATTTATATATATCAGATAATCCTTCCGAATTAAGAAATGTTTCCGCTGATGATATTTATAAAGTCGGAGTAGTAGTAAAAGTATTTAAAAAATTGAATCTTCCAGACGGAGGACTTAATCTTCTTATAAATTCTATAAAAAGATATAAGATCATAAGATTCATAACTACAGATACAGTTATAAGAGCTGAACCATTATACATAGAAGATTCACTCGGCGTGGATAAAGATTCCAAAGAAATAAAAGCATATACAAGAGCTTTAATATCAGAAGTAAAATCTTTAAGCGAGGATAATCCTTTATTCACAGAAGAAATGCGTCTTACTATGGTGAATGTAGATGATCCAGGAAAACTTTCAGATTTTGTTACTTCTATGATTAATGTAGAGAGAGCAAGTCAGCAGGAAATATTAGAAACTTTTGATGTTCAGGAAAGACTTGAAAAGGTTCTTCTTCTTCTTCAAAAAGAAAAAGAAATAACTAAAATACAGCAAAAAATACAAGGCAGTATCAATTCAAAAATACAAAAACAGCAAAGAGAATTTTTCTTAAAAGAACAGTTAAAAGAAATAAAAAAAGAATTAGGATATGATACAGACCCTAAACAAAGAGATATAGAAAAATATAAAAAGACTCTTGAAGAATTAAAAGTTATTGATGAAGTAAAAGAGAGAATGGAGCAGGAGATAGAAAAGATTTCTACAATAGATACTCATTCTCCGGAATATACAGTTTCAAAAAATTATTTGGATACTTTATTTTCTTTGCCTTGGAATAATGAAAGCAAGGAAAGGGAAGATATATCCAAAAGTAAAAAAATATTAGACAGAGATCATTACGGACTTGAAGATGTCAAAGAAAGAATATATGAATTTTTGGCAGTTAGGAAATTGAATCCAGAGAAAAAATCTTCTATACTATGCTTTGTAGGCCCTCCTGGAGTTGGTAAAACTTCTATAGGTAAAAGTATAGCTGAAGCATTGGACAGACCTTTCTTTAGATTTTCTTTAGGCGGTATGAGAGATGAGGCAGAAATAAAAGGTCATAGAAGAACTTATATAGGTGCTATGCCTGGAAAAATTATTGAGGCTTTAAAAATAGTAAAGGTAAAAAATCCAGTACTTATGCTTGATGAGATTGATAAATTAGGAACAAGTTTTCAAGGCGACCCATCAAGTGCATTACTTGAAGTTTTAGACCCAGAACAAAATGCATCATTTAGAGATCATTATCTTGATTTGCCTTTTGATTTATCTAATGTGCTTTTTATAACTACAGCTAATACTCTTGATACTATACCAAGCCCTTTGCTTGATAGAATGGAAGTTATAAGACTTTCAGGCTATATTATGGAAGAAAAATTAAAGATAGCCACTAAATATATTATACCAAGACAAATTAAAGCTCATGGACTTGAAGTAAAAAATATCAAGTTTACTAATAAGGCTATAAGTTCAATAATAGACGGTTATGCAAGAGAGGCAGGAGTTCGTAACTTTGAAAGAAGAATAGAGAGAATATGCAGAAAAATAGCAGCCGATGTTGTAGAGAATAATAAAAAGACTTACAGCATAACCATAGATGATAAAGATTTAGAGAAGTACTTGAAGAAGCCTATTTTTACAGAAGATTTCACAGAGAAGGATTTGAAGCCTGGAAATGCTATAGGTTTGGCTTGGACTTCACTTGGAGGAGCTACTCTTACTATAGAATCTATAAGAGTACAGGAGAAAAAGGATTCAGGTACTATAAATGTAACTGGACAGCTTGGTGATGTAATGACAGAGAGTGTTCAAATAGCTTATAGTTATGTAAGAAGTGTAGCTAAAGACTATGGCGTTAAAGATGATTACTTTAATGATGCGGTTATTCACTTGCATATTCCAGAAGGTGCCACTCCTAAAGATGGCCCTTCAGCAGGTATAACTATGGCAACTGCTTTGCTTTCTCTTGGTATGAATAAAGTTATAAGAAATGACACAGCTATGACTGGAGAACTTTCTTTAAACGGAAAAGTTTTGCCTATAGGCGGATTGAAAGAAAAAACTATAGCAGCAAAAAGACTTGGATTTATTAAGCATGTTATAATACCTTATGAGAATATTAGGGATTTAGATGAGATTCCAGAGAATGTTAAAAAAGGTTTAACTTTCCACCCAGTAAAAGAGGTTAGCGAGGTATTTGATTTTATGTTTAAATTAAATAAGTCAAATAAATCAAATAAGAATGATAAAGCAGTAAGCAAATCTAAAAAGAAAAAATAAAATTTATTGTGTATTAAATATAATGCATTTGTTTTATAGCTGATAAAATTGTTAGCTATACAGCAAATGCATTTTTTATATTTAACAAATAATTATTTAGTAAATTGATAACTTATGATAATTTAAATCTATAGTATATAAATATAGTATTATTGTTTATATAAATAATTTATTTCAATATGTTTCAAAGCAGATATAATATATATAAAATTTACTAATAATTTTTCCAAATAATTTAATAATATTATGTAAATTATACAAAAAATCTTGACTTTATCTTTTATTTATGATAGCATAATAAATGAATTTTATATGTTCGCGTATAGGATATTATTTTAATTTAGGAGTATATTTATGGCTGTAAAAGTAGCAATAAATGGTTTTGGACGTATCGGACGTCTAGTTTTTCAGGCATTGGTAGAACGTGGTTTATTAGGTAAAGAAATTGATGTAGTTGGTGTAGTAGATGTTAGTACTGATGCTAAATACTTTGCTTATCAATTAAAATATGACTCAGTTCATGGTAGAATGAAAGCTGATATCACAACAGAAGGCGAAGATATCTTAGTAGTAAACGGAAACAAAATTAAATGTATAGGTGCTACTAAAGAATTAAAAGATCTTCCTTGGAAAGATTTAGGTGTTGAATATGTAATCGAATCTACTGGTCTTTTCACAGAAAAAGAAAAAGCTGAAGGTCACATAGCTGCTGGTGCTAAAAAAGTTATTATTTCTGCTCCTGGTAAAGGCGATTTAAGAACTTTCGTTTATGGTGTAAACCACGAAGAATATGATCCTGCTAATCATCATGTAGTATCAAATGCTTCTTGTACTACTAACTGTTTAGCTCCTGTAGTACATGTTCTTCTTAAAGAAGGTATTGGTATAGAAACAGGTCTTATGACTACTATTCACTCTTATACTGCTACTCAAAAAACAGTAGACGGTCCTTCTAAAAAAGACTGGAGAGGCGGACGTGCTGCTGCTGTTAACACTATCCCTTCTACTACTGGTGCTGCTAAAGCAGTAGGTGAAGTTTTACCAGCTACTAAAGGTAAATTAACAGGAATGAGCTTCAGAGTTGCTACTCCAGACGTTTCTGTTGTAGACTTAACTTTCAGAAGTGAAAAAGAAACTTCTATAGAAGAAATCGATGCTTTAATGAAAAAAGCTTCTGAATCTTACTTAAAAGGTGTTTTAGGCTATTGTAACGAAGAATTAGTATCTAGCGACTTCATACATGATAACAGAAGTTCTATTTATGACTCTTTAGCTACTACTCAAAATAACTTAAAAGGTGAGAAAAGATTCTTCAAAATCGTTTCTTGGTATGATAATGAATGGGGTTATTCTAACAGAGTAATTGATTTATTATTATATATGTACAACAAAAAATAATAGTAAGATATAATAATTAATTTTATTAAGCTATAATAAAAGGGTGTTATATTTCATTATAGCACCCTTTAAATTTTTTTAGCATTACATAAAAATTGTGAGCGTCCGGCAAGTTTATTTGACAGAGCTTTAATGCAAACAATTTTTATTAGCAATAATTAAAAAGCGAGCCAAAGCTAGCAGATAAATTTATTTGTTTACTGATAATAGGTGACGGCGAGCATAGCAATAATTAAAAAGCGAGCCAAAGCCAGCAGATAAATTATTTGTTGCTAATAATAGGCGACGGCAAACATAGCAATAATTAAAAGCGAGCTAAAGCCAGCAATAAATTTATTTATTTGCTAATAATAGGCGGCGGCGAACATAGCAATAATTAAAAAGCAAGCCAAAGCCAGCAAATAAATTTATTTATTTGCTAATAATAGGCGACGGCGAGCATAGCAATAATAAAGGAGTTCATAATGAAAAAATCAGTAAAAGATATAGATATTAAAGGTAAAAAAGTCATAATGAGAGTTGACTTCAATGTACCACTAGATAAAGAAACAAGTTCTAAAATTACAGACACTACAAGAGTAGATGCTGCTATGCCTACTATTGAATACATTCTCTCTCAAGGTGCTTCTCTTATACTTATGAGCCATTTAGGAAGACCAAAAGGCGAACCTAATCCTAAATACTCTTTAAAACCAGTTTATGATTATTTAAAAACTAAACTTCCTAACAATAAAGTTGAATTTGCTAAAGATTGTATAGGCGAAGAAGTAAAAAAACAAGCTGCTGAATTAAAACCAGGTGATGTATTACTTCTTGAAAACTTAAGATATCATGCTGAAGAAGAAAAAAATGATGCTGCATTCTCTAAAGAATTAGCTGATTTAGCTGATGTTTATGTTAATGACGCATTTGGTACTGCACACAGAGCACATGCTTCTACTGCTGGTATAGTATCTGCTAAAGCTGGTATGCCTGCTGTAGCTGGTTTCTTAATGGAAAAAGAAATACAATATTTAGGTGATGCTGTTGCTAATCCTGCTCGTCCATTTGTTGCTATAATCGGAGGAGCTAAAGTTTCTTCAAAAATTTCTGTACTTAAAAACTTACTTAACAAAGTTGATACTTTAATTGTTGTAGGCGGTATGGCTTATACTTTCCTTAAAGCTCAAGGATTAGAAATAGGTGCTTCTTTATGCGAAGATGATTATATAGCTACAGCTAAAGAAATTATGGATAAAGCTAAAGAATTAAATAAAACTTTATATTTACCAGTTGATAATGTTATAGCTGATAAATTTGACAATGATGCTAATATTCAAGTAGTAGATTCTACTGCTATACCTGCTGGTTGGATGGGTATGGACGTTGGACCTAAAACTTTAAAAGAACTTGAAGACATACTTAAAAATGCTAAAACAGTTGTTTGGAATGGCCCATTAGGTGTATTTGAAATGGCTAATTTTGCTAAAGGTACTTTTGAAGTAGCTAAATTCATTGCTAATTCTGGTGCTGTAAGTATCATAGGCGGCGGTGACAGTGTATCTGCTGTTAATAAATCTGGCGTTGCTGATAAGATGACTCACGTATCTACAGGCGGCGGAGCTTCTTTAGAGTTCCTTGAAGGAATAGAACTTCCAGGTATCGCAGTATTACAAGATAAATAATTGTAATTAATTAGATTAAATAAATCAAAATAGTGAGCCCGTAGTAACTTTAGTTGCTACGGGTTTTTATTGAATTGTTTTTCTTGATTAAAATAAATCAAAATAATGAGCCTCTGATAGCTTCAGCTGTCAGAGATTTTTTAGCGAATTATTTTGATTGTATGATAAAATACAAGATAAATAATTGTAATTAATTAGATTTAAATAAATCAAAATATTGAGCCTGTAGTAACTTTAGTTGCTACGGGTTTTTTAGCGAACTATTTTGATTGTATGATAAAATACAAGATAAGTAATTTAATTTGTATTTAAATAAAAATATTGAACTTGTAGGAACTTAGCCTTTAAAAGTTTTTTACTTTTTGATGAGTAATAATATTATAATAGTATTGATTTTTTATATTTACATTTTTATATTAGGCAATTTACAAGATAAATTTACTATGTTATATTTTATTGACTTTTGTTATAAAAATGTTAAATTATAGAAAAATTAATAGGTCATATTTAATATATTTTTTAAAAATTAAATATATTTATACTTGACAAAAAAAACTATTGTATTATTATAACTAAAAAATTATACGAATTATGGAGTAATAAATGGAAGAGTTAGAATCTATATATTTATTAAATGAATCAGACTTATTAGATAATGGATATTTTGCTAAAAAGTTTGCTGATGATGAATTTGATGATGATGATTATGGTGATAACGATAATTACGATGACGACGATGATTATGATGATGACGACTACGATGATGATTTCGATGATGACGATTTTGATGATGATTATGATGATGACGACTATGACGATGAAGACGACTACGATGACTATGATGATGACGATGATGATGATGACGACTACGACGATGATGATGACGATGATTCTATAGATTTCGAAGATGATTTTGATGACGATTTCGATGATGATGATTATGACGATGATGATGATTATGACGATGACTATGATGATGACGATTACGATGATGACTATGATGAGTAATTAGTTTTTATTATATAGAGCAATGCTGATATTTTTTATTGGTATTGCTCTGTTGTAAAAAGGTTAGCTGATGTCAGAAAAGAAATTCAAAAAATATAATAAAGAAAATAATAACAACAAGAAATTCTATAGCAATAATAAAAAAAATAAAAATAATTTC
Source organism: Brachyspira pulli (assembly GCF_036997785.1). Lineage (NCBI taxonomy): Bacteria > Pseudomonadati > Spirochaetota > Spirochaetia > Brachyspirales > Brachyspiraceae > Brachyspira > Brachyspira pulli. Next base: position 56,047 of record NZ_JAWLQI010000004.1, on the reverse strand, counting down.
TATAATAAAAAAAAGTACAATCACAATAATCAGTATAAATTTCAAGAAAAAAGCATAGAGGAATATGAAAGGAATTATCTAAAAAAACGTATGAAAGAGGACGTTGAAAGACCTTTATGTCCTATATGTAATGAACCAATATATATCATAGAAGAAGCTATAAGACATAATGGTACTGGTGAATTAGCTCATTTTGAATGTATATTAAAAGAGATAAAAGAGAATAATTTATCAGAGATGGAAGAAGAAGACAAAATAGTTTATCTTGGTTCCGGTACATTTGGTATTATACAAGAAAGGCAAAGCGGTAAAAATTCAAGATTCTTTGTAAGAAAAAGAATCAATTACGAGAATAAGAAAGTAAAAAGAATAGAAGATGATGCAGATCCTGAAGAGGAGGAGTTATTTAATGTATGATATACCTCAAGGGTTTTCATCTGCTGCTGTCAAATCTGGTCTTAAAAATAATGATTATGATTTAGCTATCGTAAAAAGCGATCCGCCAAGTGTAGTATCCGCTCTTTATACTACAAATAATTTTCAGGCTGCTCCTATAGTCTTTTCAAAAAAGAATGATAAAAATAATATAGATTTATTAATAGTTAATAGTAAAATAGCCAATGCTTTAACAGGAAAAAAAGGTTATGATGATGTTGTTCAAATAGCTAAATATGCTTCAGAAATTTTCAATGTAAAAAAAGAGAATATATTAATGGCTTCTACTGGAATTGTAGGTGTGGAATTAGATACCCAAAAAATAAAGAATGGTATAAAAATAGCAAGTGAGTCTATTAATGATAATTTTGATAATATTTCAAGGGCTATTCAAACTAGGGATAAATTTAATAAAATATATACTACAGAATTAGAGGTTTCAGGAAAAATAGCCAAGTTCTATGCTGTTGCTAAAGGAAGTTCCATAGTTCACCCAAATATGGCTACAGTTTTGCTTTTTATATTTACTGATTTAAGTGTAGAAAAAGAAACTTTAAATAAGGCATTTAAAGAAGCTGTTGATAAAACATTAAATAGAATATCAATAGATGGAGAGACTTCCACAAATGATATGGCAGTTATTATGGCAAATGGGGCAATAGATAATAAGCCTATCACAGAAAAAAATAAAAAACTATTCAAAGATTTAAAACATAAATTAGATGAGATATGTGCTTATCTTGCCAAGATGGTGATATTAGATGGTGAGGGCATAACAAAAACTATTATAGTGTCAGTAAAAAGAGCAAAGACACAAAATGATGCTTTCAATATAGCTAAGAAAATAGCTACTTCAAATTTAGTGAAAATATTATTTCTTTCTAAAAATCCATATTTTGAAAAGATTTTATCTCCTTTGGGTAATATGAATATTAATATCAATAATGTATCATTATATATTAATGACATTGAAATTTATAAAAATGGTGAAATTAATAAAGGTTATATAAATAGTTTAGATAATGACAGGAAAGAAAATTATATAACTATAGATTTAGGTTATAATACCAAATATGAAGATTATTATTATTTCACAGATTTAACTCAAGAGTATATTTCTATACATTCTTCTTATAATATATAAATAATTGATTTTTCTAAAACTATTTACAAACATAATATTTTTTGTATAATTATATTATGACTAATAGAGATATTAATGTACTGAATGATTATTTTGTGAGATATTTATTCTCATCACCAGACAGTAATCCCATACTTCTTGACTTTATCAATTCAATAATGCTTGATTCTAATATGAAAACTTTTAGATCGGTAGAGATTTTAACACCATTTAATTATAAAGAAAATTATGAAGATAAAGAAACAATAGCAGATGTAAAATGTATTACTCAAAATGGAAGTGTAGTTATTATTGAAATACAATTACAAGGCAATTCAAGATTTCCAGAACGCATACTATATTATTGGGCGTCTAATTATAGTAAATTGTTAAAACATGGTGAAAAATACGATGCTTTAACTCCTGTTATAAGTATAAACTTACTTAATTTCAATTTAGATGATAATAACTCTATACATTCCTGCTATATGATTTATGATACAAATAACAAAAGATTATTAACAGATCATTTACAGATACATATATTAGAGTTGAAAAAGTTTAAATATGATTTATTAAAACCAGATTTAAACTGTTGGTTAAAATTTTTCACTATGAAAGATAATAAGGAGGAGATTATGTCTGATATAGTAAAGGAAAAGCCTATAATGGAAGAAGTACAAAGAAGATATAATAACTTTATTAAAAATAGATTGATGATGAATGAATATGATAAAAGACAAGCATATTTATATGGTAATCAAATAATGTTAGAGGAAGAAAGAAGATTAGGCAGAGAAGAAGGTATTAAAGAAAATCAAATATCTATGGCTATAAATATGAAGAATAAAAATATGGATATTGAACTTATTAGTGAATTAACCGGATTAAGTATAGAAGAAATAAAAAACTTGTGAGTTTCTGACATTCGTTAGAATGGCAGGAGTTTATTAACGAACAAGTTTTTTATAAATAAATTAAAGAAATAAAAAACTTGTGAGTTTCTGACATTCGTTAGAATGGCAGGAGCTTATTAACGAACAAGTTTTTTATAAATAAATTAAAGAAATAAAAAACTTGTGAGTTCCTTACATAAAGCTTATTCACAATCCCTCCCTTTATCTTTTATTGATTAATTCTACAGTTATAATTTAAATTAACTTAATTGCCTAATTAAGAAATTAAAAAGTGCCAGCCCAAATGTTAATTAGATTTAAAAATATATTTCCCGCACGGTGAACAAAATTAAGAATATAATCAAAATTTGAATTACAAACAAATCTCTATTTTTTTGTTTTATTCTGCGTGCGGTATAAAAGCTTTAAATTTAAAAAAACTTGGGTGGGCAACTAAAATAACAGTAATGATTGTAAAGAAAAATGATTTAAAAATGTCAGAAATAATTGAAAGTATAAAGGGTGGGCAAATGTAAATTAAATTTTAAAACTTTATTTACATACCCACCCTTTATTCTTTATAGTGTATTTTCAAATTTTAACTTTAATTATATTAATAACTTGATAAGAAAAAGCATACCCACCCAAGTGATGCTTAAATTTGAAATCCATTTAACGCACGATTAACGAATTTTAATTATTTAATAAATTTCCATTGATAATGCAGTTATTTTTTTGGGTTTTATTCACCGTGCGTAAAGTTTATTTCAAGCCATATTTATCTTGAATCTCTTTTATATTTTCTCTAGCAATATCATAGTTAGGGTCTAATTCCAAAGCCTTTTTATAATCTTTTAAAGCTTCATTGTACTCCTCTAAATTTTCTTTAGATACTCCTCTGTTATTATAAAAAGCTCTATTATTAGGGTTTAACTCTATAGCCTTATCATAGTCTTTAATAGCTTCTTCATATTTACCTAAAACATTTTTAACAATTCCTCTGTTATTATAAACATCACTGTAATCAGAGTCCAACTCTATAGCTTTATCATAGTCTTTAATAGCTTCTTCATATTCACCTAAATCAGCTTTAGCAAGCCCCCTGTTATTATAAGCATAAGTATAATTATGGTCTAACTCTATAGCCATATCATAATCTTTAATAGCTTCTTCATATTTACCTAAATCAGCTTTAACACTTCCTCTGTTATAATAAGCAGCACTATAATTAGGGTACAACTCTATAGCCTTATCATAGTCTTTAATAGCTTCTTCATATTTACCTAAATCAGCTTTAGCAAGCCCTCTGTTATTATAAGCATAAGTATAATTATGGTCTAACTCTATAGCCATATCATAATCTTTAATAGCTTCTTCATATTCACCTAAATCAGCTTTAACACTTCCTCTGTTATAATAAGCAGCACTATAATTAGGGTACAACTCTATAGCCTTATCATAGTCTTTAATAGCTTCTTCATATTTACCTAAATTTTTTTAGCATTTCCTCTGTCATAATAAGCATTAGTATAATTAGGGGTTAATTCTATTACTTTATTAAAATCTTTAATAGCTCCTTCATATTTACCTAAATAATATTTAGTAAATCCTCTGTCATTATAAGCATCAATATTATTAGGGTTTAACTCTATCGCTTTATCATAGTCTTTAATAGAGTCTTCATATTTACCTAAATAATTTTTAGCTTTTCCTCTGCCGTTATAAGCATCAGTATAATTTGGGTCTAACTCTATAGCTTTATTATAATATACTATGGCTTCTTCATATTTTCCTTCAAGACAAAAAATATTTGCATTATCAAAATAATATTTTGAATCCATACTAGAATCATTATCATTAACAACTGACATAAAAATTTCCTAATATAAATTTATTGAAATCATTATAATATAAAAAAAATTTAATACTATAATAATTAACATAAAATATTACGCACGGTTAACTAAGCTCTATATATAATGAAGATTAAAATTATAAATCTATCTATATTTTAAATGTTATTCTGCGTGCGGTGTGCGAATTTTAAATTTAAAAAACGCTTGGGTGGGTGTTATAATTACAATGGAAAACTATCAAGAAAAATAAAATAAAAATAACAAAATAAATTTACATACCTAAAGGGTGGGCAAGTGTAATTAAATTTTAAAACTTTATTTACATACCCCGCCCTTTATTTTTATTGATTAATTCTGAAGTTATAATTTAAATTAACTTAATTGCTGAATAAGAAATTAAAGCACCCGCCCAAGTGTTTATTAAATTAAATGCTAAAATATAATAGCAATATATTAAAAACTATGATATTATTTTAATTACACATAATTTTGAAGGGTTTAAATAAATGAAAAATATCGCTATACTTGGAAGACCTAATGTAGGCAAATCTACTCTATTTAACAGATTCGCAGGAAGAAGAAAATCTATAGTTGACCCTATGGCTGGAGTTACAAGAGATATAAGCATGGCAAAAACTTATATAGATGATATAGCTTTTAATGTTTTTGATACAGGCGGACTTCTTGATGTAAGTGATGATACTTTAAATGAAAAAGTAAGAGAAAAAGCATTGAAAACTGCGGCAGAAGATGCAGATATTTTGTTGTTCTTAGTAGACGCTCATCAAAGCCACCCAGATGACAGACATTTTATTAATATGGTGAGAAAATCTGGAAAACCTATTGTATTGGTTATAAATAAAGTAGATGCTGATTCTCATAATAATTTAATAAATGAATTTTATTCTCTAGGTATAAATGATATAGTTGCTATCAGTGCCGAACATAATAACGGTATTGATGATTTGAGAGACAAAATTCTTGAAGTGCTTGAAAGAATAGGTGTTGATTTAGATGCAGAAAGAGAAGCCTCAAAAATTAATGAAAATAGTGATGAAAATGATGATGATGAGGCAGCAGAAATTGAAGATTTTGAAGAAGAATATTATGAAGATGATGATTACATGGACGAATCAGAAGATGATGAAAATTATGATAATAAGAAAGAAAAATCAAAACAATACAGACTTGATGAATATATAGCACAAAAGAAAATCATTAATATAGCTATAGTTGGAAAGCCTAATGCAGGAAAGTCCACTTTATTAAATACATTAATAGGTAAAGACAGAAGTATTGTTTCTAATATAGCAGGAACCACCAGAGATGCTATAGATGAAACATTCAATTTTAAAGGCGATGATATTTGTCTTGTTGATACAGCAGGAATAAGAAAGAAAAAAAATGTTAATACCGATGTAGAATATTACAGCGTAAACAGAGCAATAAAAGCTATAGAAGCTTCAGATGTTTGTATATTAATGCTAGATGTTTTTGAAGGCTTAACAGATCAGGATAAAACTATTGCCAACTTAATAATAGAAAGAAGAAAAGGAATTGTAATAGCAGCAAATAAATGGGATATAAGAGATAAAGAAACCACTTGGAATGATTATGAAGCATATATGAAAGATACTTTCCCAGTTTTGAATTATGCTTTTTATGCCAAAGTTTGTGCTACAAGAAAAAATGATGCAGAAAAACTTTTATCATTGGCTGTAAGAGTAGCTAAAACAAGACTTCAAAGATTTGAAACTCATGCCCTTACAGAAACTATGGTTAGAGCCACAAGAGAATATTCAATATCAGCCGGCGGAAATCTATTTAAAATTTTCTATGTTACACAAACAGGAGTTAATCCTCCTGCATTTGCTATATTCTGTAATCACCCTCATAAATTAAATTCGCATTATAAAAGATATTTAGAAAATAGATTTAGAGAGATGTTTGACTTTAGAGGAACACCTGTAATTCTTAATTTCAGAAAGAGAGGTAAAAAATATGGAGGTTAAAGATATGATATTAAAAATTATAATAAGTATTCTTGTATCATATATAATCGGAGCAATACCATTTTCATTTATAATAGGAAAAATAAATGGTCATGATGTTAGAAAAGAGGGTAGCTGTAATCCGGGTGCAAGTAATGTTTTGCGTGTATGCGGAAAGAAAGCAGGAATAGCAGCTTATATACTTGATATAGGAAAGGGTATGGTTGCTGTACTAATTCCATCATTTATTTTATCTAGTATAATATCAACACATAGTTATATATTAGTAGCTTGTGCAGTGGCATCAATACTTGGACATGTATTTTCTATATTCTTAGGATTTAAAGGCGGTAAGGGAGTAGCAACAAGTGCAGGTTCTATGTTTATGCTTGCCCCTATAAGTTTGCTTCTTACTATGGTATTTTTCTTTATAGGTTTATTTGCTTCAAGAAAAACTGTTGCAATAGGTTCTACAGTTGGAGCTTTGGCTTTTCCTATAGTTTTAAGCTTATTATATTTCAAGGCTAATTTTTTATATAAATTATTCTTTAATATTAATTATATAGTTCTTCTTCCTATAGCTATACTTTTAGCAATATTCATTATAATAAAACATATACCTAATTATAAAAGAATGCTAAAAGGCGAGGAGAATAGTTTCTCAAAAAAATAAAAAGTGAGTCGCAGACGACCAAGTATGCACCATTACAGGTGACATAGAAATAATAATAAAAAAATAGCTGACAACTTATATTTATAGGTTATCAGCTATTCGTTTATTGATTTATTTGTTTTTCTTTTTTATTGTTACAGCCATTAAAGATAATAATATTGATCCTATTCCAAGCGGTATAAATATTAAAGCCCAAGCAATTTCAGAAAAAGGAAGTTTTATATTTCTTGGTTTGTTTGGATCATACCATAATGTTAATTCATCTTTTACTTTTCTAAAAGGATAATAGCTTTCCATAGTAGTATATAGTTTTCCGAACCTTTCAGTTTCATAGCTTATTAACATAGTGCTTTCATATTTATTTTTTCCATGTTTGTAAACTCTTTTTGTTTCGTATTTTTCAACAATGCCTATAGTTTTTTTATAATTTTTTGATGCGATAACAGTAGAAGTAATATTTATAACTCCCAAAATAGTAAGTATAGCCCCAACAATAAAGATTACTAAAGCGGTTAATTTTATATTCATATTTTAATCCTGTTAATAATTATAAATAAATCGCCTTAATAATCAAGATTTATATTCCAATATGGCTAGATTAGAAACGAAGAAGAAAAAAGAAGAGTCAGCAACCTTCGTAATAATTTATATTCCAGTATGGATAGATTAGAAACTGTGATTGATGATGATAATAACATACTTGCAGGTCAATTTATATTCCAGTATGGATAGATTAGAAACTCACTTAATACATCAACTTTGTTATATATGTCTCTATTTATATTCCAGTATGGATAGATTAGAAACCAAATTGAAGCTATTCAGAAACAGCGTAAAGAGTTATTTATATTCCAGTATGGATAGATTAGAAACGATAAAAGAATTGTTGCACGTGATTACAAACTTGAAATTTATATTCCAGTATGGATAGATTAGAAACCTATACCATCGCCGATATTTTCTAAAACATCAAAAACATTTATATTCCAGTATGGATAGATTAGAAACATTTCTGTAAGTCCTTTATTTGCGAAATTAAAATTAATTTATATTCCAGTATGGATAGATTAGAAACATAGTCGAGAGTATCACGTAAGTCTCCGCATACTTGATTTACATTCCAGTATGGATAGATTAGAAACCCAGAAGGAGGAGAAGTAAAATAAGAAAAAGAAAAATTTACATTCCAGTATGGATAGATTAGAAACCCTACCGATGCCCGCCTAGATAGACCAGAGTTCTTATTTACATTCCAGTATGGATAGATTAGAAACAAAATACTCTGTACTTATATATAAGTTATCTAGAACATTTACATTCCAGTATGGATAGATTAGAAACAGACGTGAAAGGATTTATTACTCAATATTTTAGTTAATTTACATTCCAGTATGGATAGATTAGAAACTCATAGCTATATACTGACTAGCTGATAAATTAAGTTATTTACATTCCAGTATGGATAGATTAGAAACTCTGAACATAGCTTTAAAATATTAAAACCTTCAATAATTTACATTCCAGTATGGATAGATTAGAAACCCGAAAGCTCCATCTTCTTTTGCTGTTTTTCTGGAAATTTACATTCCAGTATGGATAGATTAGAAACTTAGAAAAATGTGAATGATTCGAGGAGCTTAAAAAAATTTACATTCCAGTATGGATAGATTAGAAACGGACTTAAATGGCTAAAAAGAAAGGAGCTGTAAAAAATTTACATTCCAGTATGGATAGATTAGAAACACAGCTAGAGTAACAGAATATGCAGGATATAGTACATTTACATTCCAGTATGGATAGATTAGAAACAAAAAACAAAATAAAGACTATTTATACTCATTATACAATTTACATTCCAGTATGGATAGATTAGAAACTCTAATGCTAACACTAAAAAGCAAGTAAGTAACAGATTTACATTCCAGTATGGATAGATTAGAAACGTTGACATTAAACCGACGTTTCAAAATAGCATACGGATTTACATTCCAGTATGGATAGATTAGAAACTCTTACTTGCGTATATCCTCGCCCTAGTTATCAGCAATTTACATTCCAGTATGGATAGATTAGAAACTTTTTTGTTATTCAGAGTATTACCAGCAGAAGTTGCATTTACATTCCAGTATGGATAGATTAGAAACAATACGTCTCCAGCTTCAGCTCTTTCGAGATAACTAATTTACATTCCAGTATGGATAGATTAGAAACAGAAACAATCAAAAGACTATTTGTACGCATTATATAATTTACATTCCAGTATGGATAGATTAGAAACCCACATTTTACTTCTAAACCGTGAGGGAACTTAATAATTTACATTCCAGTATGGATAGATTAGAAACGGAGGAGAATACCTAGAAAGACTAAATTACTACAACATTTACATTCCAGTATGGATAGATTAGAAACTTTCATCTCCGAACCGGGTTTAATAGATCATCATTAATTTACATTCCAGTATGGATAGATTAGAAACACTATCAACTGCTCCTTGTGCGTCCATATTTATCTGATTTACATTCCAGTATGGATAGATTAGAAACCTGTTATTCCTGTTCTGTCAATCATTGTTTCTTTACATTTACATTCCAGTATGGATAGATTAGAAACTATATTATTTATCATATTTTCGTGTCCAGCTATTTGATTTACATTCCAGTATGGATAGATTAGAAACTGCAACTGCTGTAAAGCCAACCGCAACGCCTGCAACATTTACATTCCAGTATGGATAGATTAGAAACATAATCGGATAAATTAAATATGCTTTTTGTTTTATATTTACATTCCAGTATGGATAGATTAGAAACTTTAACTACTGTATACCCTCGCCCTTCATATCAGCAATTTACATTCCAGTATGGATAGATTAGAAACACTTAACCAGTAATTGAAACTTTTAGTAGCTTGAGCATTTACATTCCAGTATGGATAGATTAGAAACTTACATCAGCTTTTATAGAATCCATAAAGCTTAACTGATTTACATTCCAGTATGGATAGATTAGAAACTCCTGTCAGTTGCCTATATATTATCGAGTAGAGAGAATTTACATTCCAGTATGGATAGATTAGAAACATTTAGGTATCCCTGATGATGGTGCAGATTCTTATGTATTTACATTCCAGTATGGATAGATTAGAAACTATATATTCTTCCCATTTGTCCCACAAAAGTCTGAAATTTACATTCCAGTATGGATAGATTAGAAACGTAAATTAAATTGTAAGCTCTGCGAGGATAGTCCAAATTTACATTCCAGTATGGATAGATTAGAAACTTAAAAGTAACTCCGTCATCATCTTGCATCCAAACATTTACATTCCAGTATGGATAGATTAGAAACCGAATTAGTTTGCGTTGGTTCTTTTGATCGTTGTTCATTTACATTCCAGTATGGATAGATTAGAAACAAAGTTTTCGCTTTGGGATTATTTCGGTTTTCCCGTATTTACATTCCAGTATGGATAGATTAGAAACATAGTAGCCTATATGAACAAAGCAGATAATATAATGAATTTATATTCCAGTATGGATAGATTAGAAACTTTAAAAGTTGCCGTCTCGGCTACTCGATAATATATATTTATATTCCAGTATGGATAGATTAGAAACACGTAACCAAACTCTGTTAATGCCTTGCTGATACGAATTTATATTCCAGTATGGATAGATTAGAAACATAAAAAAATGCTGGAAATATGGCTATATAGACTTATTTATATTCCAGTATGGATAGATTAGAAACGATTAAATTTATGGAAATGCTTATAGATAATATCAAATTTATATTCCAGTATGGATAGATTAGAAACAGGTCTTGTAACTTCTGCATTTGATGGTGTCCATCTATTTATATTCCAGTATGGATAGATTAGAAACATGTTTCGTTAAACAAATCATTAGAACCTACAGCATATTTATATTCCAGTATGGATAGATTAGAAACTTACTATACAAGACAAATTAAATTATAATTTGATACAATTTATATTCCAGTATGGATAGATTAGAAACTCTAGTGCTGGTCTTTTACTTTTAACAAAGCCTAAATTTATATTCCAGTATGGATAGATTAGAAACTAACTGCTTTATTTTATTTTCTAATCTTTTACAGTGATTTATATTCCAGTATGGATAGATTAGAAACAAAAATGATAGAGAAAAAACATAATATAATTTATTAATTTATATTCCAGTATGGATAGATTAGAAACGCATAAAAGTGATATGTCAGAGGAACGCGAACCAATATTTATATTCCAGTATGGATAGATTAGAAACAATGCAAAAGTTTAATATAGCTTATAATACATTTTAATTTATATTCCAGTATGGATAGATTAGAAACTTTAGATTTTGCTAATACTCAAAAAAGTATATTGCAATTTATATTCCAGTATGGATAGATTAGAAACAATATTATTATCGCCGTCAACAGTTCTATAAATGATATTTATATTCCAGTATGGATAGATTAGAAACATTACAACCTGTAGGAATAACACCACAGCTATAAAAATTTATATTCCAGTATGGATAGATTAGAAACATTGTCTATATACTGTTTTTTATCAAACTTAGATGCATTTATATTCCAGTATGGATAGATTAGAAACAAATGTTTTTTAAAACTTGTAGATATACAAGCAATAAAATTTATATTCCAGTATGGATAGATTAGAAACTGAATGAGGAATACCCATATAGTCTATATGAAAATTATTTATATTCCAGTATGGATAGATTAGAAACGGAACTTTTGGAAGTCAAGTAATAGATGTTTGCTTAATTTATATTCCAGTATGGATAGATTAGAAACAAGGGAAGGTGTTATTCCTATACAGTTTGAAAATGAATTTATATTCCAGTATGGATAGATTAGAAACTTATATTTTAATTGCCAAGTACCTCCAAAAAGTTTTTCATTTATATTCCAGTATGGATAGATTAGAAACTCTAAGTTCTTATAAAAGCTATTATCCATTGATTCAATTTATATTCCAGTATGGATAGATTAGAAACTCCGCGACCTTGCCAGTCATTACTGTATTCACTCATATTTATATTCCAGTATGGATAGATTAGAAACATACCAGTCGCCACTTGGCATTTTATGAACTGCCAAATTTATATTCCAGTATGGATAGATTAGAAACTCATCTTTATAAATAATAGTTTCTATTGAATATTTATTTATATTCCAGTATGGATAGATTAGAAACTTATTTTTTGCAGATATACATACGTTGTCTGAATTGATTTATATTCCAGTATGGATAGATTAGAAACTAAAATATCGTTTTTATAACTCAATAAAGTAAATTCATTTATATTCCAGTATGGATAGATTAGAAACGTTAAATTAAGATCTCCAATGTATTGTAAACAAAAATTTATATTCCAGTATGGATAGATTAGAAACCCTTGTACTGTTTTGTATACATACTTATCACTAGAATTTATATTCCAGTATGGATAGATTAGAAACTTATGAAGAAATGAATAAATATTATCGTTCTTTTGTATTTATATTCCAGTATGGATAGATTAGAAACTGTACTAGAGCAAATATTACAAGGTAATAAAATACAATTTATATTCCAGTATGGATAGATTAGAAACAAAATCGCGAAATGTTAGAAAAATTGCATGAAAAAAATTTATATTCCAGTATGGATAGATTAGAAACTCACAACATCATCTATATACTTGAATAAAGCCTCAAATTTATATTCCAGTATGGATAGATTAGAAACTAATGTTATACCGATTGCATCTGTCACATCTGTTGCATTTATATTCCAGTATGGATAGATTAGAAACTTTTAATGACAATGGTGAGAAATTATTAGAAAAAGGATTTATATTCCAGTATGGATAGATTAGAAACTTATGACGAAATGAGAATTAGACAACCTCAAGTCTGATTTATATTCCAGTATGGATAGATTAGAAACTTATGACGAAATGAGAATTAGACAACCTCAAGTCTGATTTATATTCCAGTATGGATAGATTAGAAACTATACTTTCTTTTTAGAAAAGAAAGTAACAAAGAAAATTTATATTCCAGTATGGATAGATTAGAAACTTAATTTCTAATCTAAACACATTGGAAAAAGCACTCATTTATATTCCAGTATGGATAGATTAGAAACTAGTATCAGTTAAATCCCCAAGTAGTACTATTAAATTATTTATATTCCAGTATGGATAGATTAGAAACAGAACATGTTTATACTAGAGATGATATTATATCTTTATTTATATTCCAGTATGGATAGATTAGAAACTAAATTATATTTTTTAGTATTATTTATTATATCATCATTTATATTCCAGTATGGATAGATTAGAAACCTTGCCGTCAACTTCAACATACTCATCATTGACTATATTTATATTCCAGTATGGATAGATTAGAAACTGAAAGACGTTGTAATTTTGATTTATGAGGTTATATAATTTATATTCCAGTATGGATAGATTAGAAACTGGAATGAAAATATTAACATTAGGTGATATTCATTTATTTATATTCCAGTATGGATAGATTAGAAACTTATCAAACGTTGTTGGAAATATGGTTATATTGACTTATTTATATTCCAGTATGGATAGATTAGAAACATTTATAGAATAAAACGTTATTCTTAGTATTTTCTATTTATATTCCAGTATGGATAGATTAGAAACTAATTTGATATAACAAATATCATCTAAATCTATATCATTTATATTCCAGTATGGATAGATTAGAAACACTTCGGTAAATGCAAATGAGTTTGAGGATTACGTATATTTATATTCCAGTATGGATAGATTAGAAACTTAAACGAATATGTTATTTCTTCAATTTTATCTTGATTTATATTCCAGTATGGATAGATTAGAAACTTTTGATTCGAATACGAATTCCTTATAAATATCTTTATTTATATTCCAGTATGGATAGATTAGAAACAGACAAATATTTTAATTATTTAATTGTTAAAAAAAAATTTATATTCCAGTATGGATAGATTAGAAACAAACATATAGATAAATATTTTAATTATTTAATAGTATTTATATTCCAGTATGGATAGATTAGAAACTTATGAAAATGAAATAAAAGAAGCTGAAAATTTAATATTTATATTCCAGTATGGATAGATTAGAAACATATGCTATCACAAAGCTTATACAATAACTGTACAGATTTATATTCCAGTATGGATAGATTAGAAACGAATAGGTACTATGGTTATAAATTATATTAAAGATTATTTATATTCCAGTATGGATAGATTAGAAACAACTATTTCAATCTTCTTAAATAATTTCCAAGAAAGATTTATATTCCAGTATGGATAGATTAGAAACTAATGAATTAAATTTAGATAATAAAAATATAATTTATATTTATATTCCAGTATGGATAGATTAGAAACAAAATAGTATTATCATTCTTAAATTCTTGTTTAGAAATTTATATTCCAGTATGGATAGATTAGAAACTATTTGATTTTTATACATATTTAGTTTAGAAAATAAATTTATATTCCAGTATGGATAGATTAGAAACCTATATACGAAGCTTTAAATAAGCTAGAAGAACCAAATTTATATTCCAGTATGGATAGATTAGAAACATATGTATAATAAAAATAAAAAGGAGAAAAATTATAATTTATATTCCAGTATGGATAGATTAGAAACATATGCTTCTGATGATTCTAAATCAATTAAGCTTGTATTTATATTCCAGTATGGATAGATTAGAAACTAAATACATGTTAAATAATGTTTGTGTTTATGAAAAATTTATATTCCAGTATGGATAGATTAGAAACTAAAGTATTCCATCTATTATTAAGATATATGTGTTTATTTATATTCCAGTATGGATAGATTAGAAACTTATATCTGTCTCATTTAAATAATCTAATACATATGAATTTATATTCCAGTATGGATAGATTAGAAACACAACCATTAGCAATAAAAGAGGCACAACCATAAATATTTATATTCCAGTATGGATAGATTAGAAACTTAATTATCATAATATTTTAAGTGATGTATTGTACAAATTTATATTCCAGTATGGATAGATTAGAAACATCATTGTTAAAGTTTGAACCGCCAGCAAATACTGCATTTATATTCCAGTATGGATAGATTAGAAACATATTGGGTTTTCTAAGAATTATTCTTCTAAATCCACATTTATATTCCAGTATGGATAGATTAGAAACATAGTAATAGATCATCATCGTTACAGAAGAGAAGGATTTATATTCCAGTATGGATAGATTAGAAACATATAAATTATGCATGGGAGGAATCCATACAGATTCATTTATATTCCAGTATGGATAGATTAGAAACATATAAAATACTTTCTAATACTTGGAGTCCTAAAATATTTATATTCCAGTATGGATAGATTAGAAACCATAAAATGCCAGCAGACTTCAAGAGACAAGCGTATATTTATATTCCAGTATGGATAGATTAGAAACATATATTTATTATGCTAAATATATAAACCTTTATAAATTTATATTCCAGTATGGATAGATTAGAAACTTTAGATAGTCGTTCAAATGATGTAACATTAGAAGTATTTATATTCCAGTATGGATAGATTAGAAACATATCTAGATTATTCAGATGAAGATTATAATAAATCCATTTATATTCCAGTATGGATAGATTAGAAACTTTCTAAATTTATCTTATTAGAAATCTCTTTAATATATTTATATTCCAGTATGGATAGATTAGAAACTAAAGTATTCCATCTATTATTAAGATATATATGTTTATTTATATTCCAGTATGGATAGATTAGAAACTTTAGATAGTCGTTCAAATGATGTAACATTAGAAGTATTTATATTCCAGTATGGATAGATTAGAAACGTTAAGTATTATAAATGATGTGGATAATAATTTAATATTTATATTCCAGTATGGATAGATTAGAAACTCTAATACTTGGAGTCCTAAAATAGGATATGCATCTATTTATATTCCAGTATGGATAGATTAGAAACTTATCTGATTTTTATACATATTTAGTTTAGAAAATAAATTTATATTCCAGTATGGATAGATTAGAAACCATCATCTCGCGAGGCATTCTCTGAGAATAAACAGCATTTATATTCCAGTATGGATAGATTAGAAACTAAAATACAAAGCCTATTAAAAAATAGACTACCCGCATTTATATTCCAGTATGGATAGATTAGAAACAATGCTGATGACAGATCTTCTGGTGGTGTTAGCATAATTTATATTCCAGTATGGATAGATTAGAAACAATTAAAATAAACGAATATAAATATAAGAAAAAGGAATTTATATTCCAGTATGGATAGATTAGAAACATTAGTATTCGTACTAGATACTGATTTTGAAAGAACATTTATATTCCAGTATGGATAGATTAGAAACTATATGCTATCACAAAGCTTATACAATAACTGTACAATTTATATTCCAGTATGGATAGATTAGAAACATGAAACCTTCTGAAAGAAATGAATATATTTCTGAAATTTATATTCCAGTATGGATAGATTAGAAACTGTATTTCTTAATTATGGTATACTCAAAGAGTACAGATTTATATTCCAGTATGGATAGATTAGAAACATAGATTGTAATAATTGGGAGGAATTAAATAAAAAATTTATATTCCAGTATGGATAGATTAGAAACATTGAAGAAATTAAAAATTTAAGTATTTGTTATTATATTTATATTCCAGTATGGATAGATTAGAAACACTATATTTAACATTATTACCAACAACTTCATCATTATTTATATTCCAGTATGGATAGATTAGAAACTTGTGATTCTTGAACTATTCTTTTTATCACAGAATCATTTATATTCCAGTATGGATAGATTAGAAACAGAATATATTGAACTTCCTGACAAAGATTGTTTAGGATTTATATTCCAGTATGGATAGATTAGAAACTTATATTAAAAAATAGTGTTTTTATTTATAATTATATTTATATTCCAGTATGGATAGATTAGAAACTATTTTATTTCTTAAAAAATGATAAGGCATATTAAGATTTATATTCCAGTATGGATAGATTAGAAACTAAACTTAGAACATATAATTTACAGTCATCGCAAACATTTATATTCCAGTATGGATAGATTAGAAACTTGTTATGTGAACTATTGTTTAGTAGATCCTGCTTTATTTATATTCCAGTATGGATAGATTAGAAACCATAAACTACTTTTGATATTGGTTTGGCTTTATTTTCATTTATATTCCAGTATGGATAGATTAGAAACAAAGAATTAGAAATAATTAGAGTAAGAGAGAGTAAAGATTTATATTCCAGTATGGATAGATTAGAAACCGACACCCGACCTCGTATGACGAGAGCCACACGGTATTTATATTCCAGTATGGATAGATTAGAAACGAGAATAAAGAGAAAGAATAATTAAAGAGAATTAGAATTTATATTCCAGTATGGATAGATTAGAAACTTAGCACTCTCTCCCGCAACTGCTGAAGGATAAACATTTATATTCCAGTATGGATAGATTAGAAACGCTTTCTAATTCTTTAGTAAATGCTTTAAATAGTAAATTTATATTCCAGTATGGATAGATTAGAAACTTGAATAGTAAGAAGCAACATTTGATTTTCTAATTTATTTATATTCCAGTATGGATAGATTAGAAACTTGGAGCCGTCTATTTCCATAACTAGCTTAAAATTATTTATATTCCAGTATGGATAGATTAGAAACCCTAAATCGCAGCCTTGTAAAGTTGAGGAAGTGAAATTTATATTCCAGTATGGATAGATTAGAAACATAACTTTATATAATTTAAGCAGAGATAAATATTTTATTTATATTCCAGTATGGATAGATTAGAAACCCGTAAATTTGCGACTTTTTCATAATTTATACTGTTAAATAATCAATATACAACAATACATAATGATAAAACAGTTAATAAACATATTTTTGATAAAAAATATCTGTCGATAAAGTGTCATTTTTTAATAATTATATATCGACGATAACAATATTCTATATAAAATTAGAAGTATTGTCAATACTTTCTTCTACCAAAAATTCTTTATCAAGCCATTTTTCATTACGGCTTTTAAAAACTATACAAGAATCTTTTCCTTTTCTTAAAATGTCAAAGAGCTTATTTTTTAATTCCAAATACTGTACTTTTGAAAGTTCTCCTTCAAATACAGATTTTTGTATATGATTAAGATACGCCTTGCAAGTTTTAAAAACTATTCTTGAAACTCTGGCACCATCTTCGTCATCTGTTTGTATATCATAAACTAATATTAAATACATTTATTTTACCACCATATTATAAAAGGTTTGTATTCCTTTTCATTAAGCAAATGTTTGGATATTTTATATAATTCCAATCTAATCAAATGTTTATATGAAACATCTTTATTTAAACTTCTATGTTTTATTGTTGTTAATAATCTTTTTTCCAATTCTTCCATTATAGTTTTTAATGCTTTATCTTTAATCCTCAAAAAATTACTTTCTTTATCAAAATCATTTTCATTTATCATATTTTTATTTAGCAGTGTGAATATTAATCTATCTACTATTAGTGGTTTAAAAATTTCTGCAGCATCAAGAGATAATGAAAATCTTTTAGTTGATGGTTCATGTAAATAACTTATAGTAGGATTTAATTGTGTTTTATAAATCTCTGATAATACTTTTGTATAAAGCAGTGAGTTTAAAAAACTTATAAGTGAATTAACCATATTATCCGGCGGACGTTTTACTCTTTTTTCAAAGTCTATTTCCTGATTAATAATTTTTTTCCAAGAACTATAATAAACTTTATGAATGTTTCCTTCAATTCCCATTATTTCATTTATATTATAATAGCTATTTAAACTAGATTTTAATTTTTCTATTGATTCAATTTCTTCCTGCAAATCTTTTCCTCTATTAGCATAATATTTTAAATTTCTTAATATATTCTCTGCTGCTCCATAAACAAATTTTTTGGCAAGCAGACTTCGTTTATCATAATCACTGTAATGCATAACCTGATGAACAAGTAAATCACCAGAAACTAATTTTTCTCTAGGATAAAAACTTCCAGCATAAAATTCATAATAATTAAAAAAATGTACACATATTCCCATTTGTGATAAAAAATTAAGCAGTTTAGTATTAATTGTTACTTCAGAAAAAATATATATGTCATAAATTACTTCTATAGGTAAATCTCTTTTTTCTCCGTTTGATTTTATAAACTGTAAGGTATTATCTTTTCTTTTAAGTTCGCCGCTTGAAAATAAATAATAAGATTTACTCATAAAAATAATTCCTCCTATATATAACAAAACTCATAATAAGCGCATTTTTTACAGGAACTTTTATTAATAGTCTCTGGTATATTTTTTTCAGATAGAGTTTTATTTATAATTTCTAGTCTTTCAAAAATTTTTTTATCATCTCCTTCTTCAAGCAGCACTTCTTCTTTATATCTTTTTGAAGGTATATTTAATTCGCCTTTTATATTATCAAATCCATGCTGTTTTAATATAAATAAATAATATTTTATTTGATTAATAGCCATTTGTTTTTCTTTATCAGATTTTTTTACTTCATGTACAATATTATCTTTTAAAAAATCAATATTTACTTTATTATCTATCATAAAGTTATGTTTTTGATTTGTATAAGTATTTTCATCAATAAACTTTCCAATCTGTACAAATTCATTTTCTCCTTCAAAAGATAAATTATGATAAGAAAGCCATACCTTTCTCATACATAGAAAACTATAAGAATAAATTGTTCCTGTTACATAATTTATATTTTCATCATTCATAAATTAATCCCACATAAGAGAATCATCTTTTTTATCAAGAAGTCCAAATTCATCATCATATTTCAAATCAACAATAAATATTTTATTAGTTTTATTTCTGTTCAGATTTATTTCTATATTCGTATTGCTTTTAAATCTTTTATAAGTTTTTATTGAAGTTGTAAAGCCTAATAATTCTTTTTTCTTTCTTATTAATTTCTCATAATCTTCTTTAGTTAATTTTTTTAAGTTTAATAATTCATCATATTCTTTTATTATATTATTTTCTTTACTAATTAAATCTTCGTAAATATTTAAAGGCATTACTGTTACATTATCTATTTTTCTAAAAAGCTCATCGCATTCTCCTTTATCAATAGCAGCAGGAGTAAGATTTGTAATATCTTTTAACGCCTCTTTTATTTTTGATAAATATTCACTATTTTCTAATTCATCATAATCATAAACTTTATTTATAAAATCCTGTTTATCTTCTTCAGTAAATATTTTATTATCATAGCTTTTTATATAATCAATAGAGCGTTTATATATTTCTTTATCATATACATAAGGAACACCATTTTCACTATTATAAATAAATATATTAGGTTCATCTTTTTTATAATCTCTGTTTCTGTAAACTCTACCCATTCTCTGAAGCAAACTGTCGGCAGCAGACATATCAGTATGAAGTTCATCAAAATCTATATCCAAACTAGCCTCTACTATTTGAGTTGATATCCATATACCGAAAGTTTCCTCTCTTTTATTTTCATTATTAGGAGCGAAGTTTTTTATTTGCTCTTCTTTTGCTTTTCTGTCTTTCATTATGAATATTGAATGAAGAAGATTAATAGTTATATCATTATTTTTTTCTTTGATTAAATCTTTCAAATACTTATAAATCTCCTGAGCTTGATTAACTGTATTACAAATTATAAGTACTTTTTTATTTTCAGCACTTTTAAGTATTTTATTATAATCAAATTCTTTTTCATCTATGAATTTTATAAAATGCCTTTTAATACTTTTGTTATCATTATCAAGTTTAAAAAAAGCATTATGAGGCATTTCAAATTTAATATTATTTTCTTCCATCAATTTTTTTATTATAGGAGGAAGTGTGGCAGTCATAATGCAGAACTTGCCTCCTATATCATTTATCACTTTAAGTCCGTAGATAATAAAAGCAGTTATTTCCGGAGTATATGATTGTATTTCATCGATTATCAATTTACTATATTTCAAAGTAGCTGGAAAAATTTCTGTTCCTAAAGATTTAAACACAAAATAGAAAAGCTGATCTATAGTACAAACAGTAAAAGGAAAAGAAAGTTTTTTACTTTTATTATATTTATCAAGCACATCATCAATACTTATATCATTATCAAGCATATCGTTAACGCTGTCAGAATGTAAGAAAGTTATTTTTTCACTGTCATAATAATTTTCTTTTATCCTATCATAAATAGCATTGATAGACACTTTCAAAGGAAGCGTATAAAAGGTTTTTGAGTTTCCAGCCCAAAGTAAAGCCCCTTCAGTTTTACCTATACCAGTAGAAGCAATCACAACTATATTATTATTTTGATTTTGAAGCATATACTCTTGGCATTCATTGGGCTTAAACTTTCCTAAAACTTTTTTTGAAGCGTCATCACTTTGTATTTCTATTTTATCATCATAAGCACTAGCCGCATAATCCAATTTGTTGAGCATTCCTTTTATAATGATATAATTTTTCCAAATATCATAAGAAGGATTATAATTTTCTTTTATAACATTCATTGATACGCCTAAATATCTGCATTTAAGTTTATCATTATAAATTTTTTTATAAAATGCAATATCATTATCAACGATTGTTTTTATATCAGTAGAACTTATTTCTAAACCATTATTATTTAAAGCTTTTCTTGTATGATGATTATAAATAGCACTTGATAATGCTTTTATTTCATCTTCTGAAAATTTTTCTTCTAATTCATTAATATTCAAAAAAGCACAGCTTAAAATACCATGCGGAATTTCTTCAATGTTTAACTCTTTATATAATTTCTCTAAATAATTATTAATTTCAAAATTTTGATTTATACTTTTATAAATTTTCTTTTGAAATTTATAATTCATCTTTCCCAAGTCATGAGTTTCGCATGCTATTTTTATAAGCTCTAATTCTTTTTCATTAAAATATTTTTCATACATACTTTTAAAATCTTCAAATAATTTTATAAGATTTTCAGTATGTTTTTCAATACTTTCTGTATGGTATGAATCATTATATTTATTGCTTTTCGCTAAAAAATTTTCTTTTTCCATTATGCTAAAAATAATCCTAACTTACTATTTTTTTCTTTGATCACATCTTTTTTAAAAGTTAATACACTTCCTTTATTGATATATTTTGCTTTAACTTTTTCTTTCCAATAGCGTATATTAGTTTTTTTATTAATATCAAAAACTTTATTCAAATTATAAACGGTGCCTATTAATTCTTCTTTGTTTCTTATATTATCAAGCATACTGTAAGGCATATAAGCATCATAAAGCATTTCTATTTCATCAGTTTCTTCTGTTTCAACTATACTTACTTTGTCTATTCTTAATATATCTTCATGACGTCCTAAAGCAGGATATACAGAAGGTCTTTTTAAACCATTCTCAATAACTTCAAATAAACTTTCATCTTCAGGAACAATATGAATAATTAAATTAACATCAACTATTACTTCAGCATATCCCAGTCCTTTAGTAATGCCGTCAAAACCTCCGTCATCATTTTTCACTTTTAATTGATGCCTTGAAGGATCGTATTTAATTCCGAAGAAATATCTAGTATACAAATCAGTTAATGAACTTTTTGTTTCTCCTTGAATACTTATCTTCATTTCTCTGTATCCGTCTAAAAAATTGCAGACTTTATGAATCATTCCTATAACAGTAGAGTAGGGAGGAAGTTTAAAGCTTTCCTGAAATTGTATGCTAGAAGGCCTTTTATAATTTGGCATGTTTTGATAACATTCTAGTTTAATAGCTTTTGTTATATTTTTATCATGCATAATATTCATCAACCTTTTTAGATAATTCATCTATAACATAAGATACACTTTGTGCTTTTAATTTTTCTTTTATTTCTTCAGTATTTGAAAACATTGAATCTACTAATCCGCATATAGTGTTATTTTTTATTTCTGTATCCAAGTCAAGAACATCTGTTATAGTTTTTATTTCCAAATTATTTTTATTAACTTTTAATCTGTTTTCAAAGAAAGGATTTTTTATATTATAAACTCCGCCTATTATGAATATAGGACTTAAATTTTCTCTCCTTCCTCTTATATCTCTATATAAAGTTTTTAATACTTTTAAAAGTTCTTTAACTCTTTTTGCTTTTTCTTTATTATCAATTTCATATTTATCTTTATTATTTTCTTTATCTTTTATGATTTCATCTATTCCTACTTTATCTAAATCTATAGTTACAGTGTATGCATAGTATGATTTATGTATTTCACTTTGAGCAATAGCATTATCCATACCGCCTCTTTTAGCAAGTGCCATATTTGTAAGAAAATCTAAATCAGAATTATAACTTTCTAAAGCAATAGCATTACTTAATCTTACAACTGCATTCCTAGTATTTGAAGAACCATTCACGCTGTTTTTTCCTGTTTTCATGTATCCGAAAAAATCTATCTCCGGATAATCTTTAATAGAAGCATCTTTTTCAAATTGTACAACTTTATCAGCATTAGAAACTTTTGTATTATCCCAGCCTAATTGATTTATAATATTATATCTTAATGCTTGTCTTGATATATAACTGTAGCTGTTTCCATCTCCTCTGCTTAGCTTTTTTAAAGAGCTTATATTTCCGAAACTCTCTCCATAGTTTGCACTTTCTGCTTCAAATATTATACTTAAAGTTAATCCTTTATTTTCCATGTTGTTATTCTCCTTTAATTAAAATAATTATTATTTATTACATGTCATTTTCTTTTGATTCATCATTTTTATCTTTATCATCTTTATTATCATTTGATGAGCCTTTAAGTCCTAGTATATAAGCATTACCAATAGTTTTAAACTCTTCATCGCTTTTAAAAATATTTAGAAATATGTTTGGTATGCTTAAATTCATTCCCGCATAAAGCCTTGTAATATTACTCAAAAATAAATCTCTGTTTGAAGTATGAACATAATTTATTAATTGATAAACTAAGCCTCTTAATTTGTTATCAGCTTCTTTATTCTGTTCATTTGTTAAATGAGCATTTTCTTTAGCACCTATTAATTTGCATCTCATTTCATTGCCGTTTTTATAGGCTATATATGCTAAATCAAATTGTTTTTGCATATTATTATCCTCCTTCAAAATTTTAGTATCCAAAAACATAGTGTCTTTTGCTATTTGTATTTTTAATATATTAAATATTGTTCTTATTAAAAAATTATTATTTTCAATTTTTAATAATGTAAATATTAAATTCCATTGATTTATAAAGTTTAAAATATTTTCCAAACAATCCTTATAAATATCAATCCAATAATCATCAGTTATTTTTATTGATTTTATTTTTGCTATATAATTAAGTTCTTTTTTCATTGACTCAATAATTTGAAGCGAGTCTTTTCCTATAGTGTTAAATAAATAATGATTTTTATCTCTTATAATTACTTGAATAGATTTTAATTCTTTAGTTTTTTCAGCTAATAGCCTTCTTATTATTTCATTGTATGCAGTATAAGTTTTATTTTCTTCATCGTTATTTGAAAAATCTATTCTGCCATTCATTTTTATTAATGCATCTATACTGTCATTTTGATTAACGAATATCATACTATTTGATATATCTATAAATCCCAAAGGAGTACATGCATATATATAATTGCATAAAGCACATATAAAACTGTCAGGATTATAATTCCAAAAAGCGGATTTTTTTCTATTTGTATCAACGCCCACTTCAAATAAAAAAGTAGTATCAATATCTTTATTTATGCTTTCATTACAAACTACACAATTATAATTATATTTCTTTTTATTATTGATAAGTTCTTTTAATGGCTTTTCAAATGATTGATAAAACATTTCTTTTATATCTTTTTTTGAATTGGCAGGAAGTAAGAATGCTTTATTTTCCCAGAACTGATTTATTTTAGTATACATTATATTTTTCATTAAGAGGGTATCTCTTACTTCTTTATTATTTTCAAAATCTGATTTTATTTCTTTTAAATGAGGTTTTATCTGTTCTATATCAAAATTTTTTGCTTTTATAATTTCTTTTATTTTTTCTATATTATCTTGTATATTTACTGAAATGCCTTTAGTTGTTAAAGTTTCTAATCCTGTTTTTATACTTGCGGCAGAAAAATAATCTATTATATTTTTTATATCATCTTTATAATCTTTATTTTCTTTGTCATTTAAGATAATATCAATTTTTTTAATGCTTTCTGATATATTAGTTTTATCTCCAAATTTTTTAACTATTCTATCAATATACATTTGGGATAAATCTGCATTGAGTAAAAATTCTTTTTTTACAAATAGAGTTTGACCATCAAGATAAAAATCTTTTTTGTCTTCTAAACTATCTCCTTTTTTAGCTTTATGGTTTTCTTTTGCTTCTTCCAGAACTTCAATGAATCCAATAACTCCAGCATTGAAAAGGAAAGTATCAAGATTAATTTCAAAATATTCGCTTTCAAGTTTATTGTTTTCTTTATCTTCTAAAGTTAATTCTTGTTTAGTATCTTTTTTTGTTCTTGGCATAAAAAATCCTTAAATAAAAATATCATAAAACTTCAAATAATCCGAAACCCTCGCTTCGTCTGCTTCCTATTCCAGTTTTGTATAGATTGTTTAATAGGGTAGTGTCCCCTTCCAAACAGAATTTTCCAAAAGAGGCATTTATTAAATTTTCTTTGAATGGTACTACTGTTGTTTTTGATTCTTCTTTTATTGTATTTCCGTCTTCATCTGTTGTCTTTACAGTTATTAATTTTATTTCAGAGCTTTTAAAATTAAACTCTTTGGAAATCCTTTCTACTGACTGATTTAATATGTAGTTAAAATTTTCATCTTTGAAAGTTAAATAAATGTCCTTGTTCGTTTCTCTGTTATGATTACGCAGTATTAGAGGGCTTAAAAATTTTATTAGTACTTTATTTTTGTTTATAGCTTTTTCATTCAGCATAGTTATTTTTCTTAATGTCATAATCATAGAATTGTTATTATATGTGTATTTTTTATTTATCATGCTGTTGAATGAATTATAAAGTTCTATAAAAAGCTCATTGTCGAATATAGAGAAAGTTATATTAATGTATGTTTGATTATTATCTGTTTTAGAAATTTCTATGCTGCTGTCATTTATTTTAGCATTTGGAAGGAATACCCCGAAAGTAAAAGCCTTCATTTTTGTATTGTCTTTATATAGAGCATTATATGTATTAGGATATTTATTTTCTAATGCATGTTTAATGAAACTTATGATTGCAAGTCTGTATTCTTTAATAATGATATTACTTTCTAATTCAAAGTTAAGATTTATTCTCATATATGTATCCTTATGTATATTTATATAATTAAGATTATTATATAAATGTTATGTAAATATAATATAGTAAAAATAAATAGTATTGTCAATGAAAAATCAGTGATAATTTATAAAAAATATAGTATAAATATTTATCGATTAGCTAAATTGTAATTATATAATATGAAATTAAATTATAAACAATATATAGTTCCGTATTTATGTATTAAAAAAAGTATTTAATTTACATAATATATGGATAAAATTTATCAAGCAAATTTGTATTATACCGAAAATATTGGAAGTAGATTTTTTTGCAAGTGTATTGCCAAAGGCGGTTTATATTTATGTATAAATATGTGATAGAAGGTTCAAACAATATTGGAGGCGTATTAAAAGTATCTGGTTCTAAAAATGCATCATTGCCATTGCTTGTTGCGTCTATTTTAACAGATGAGCCTGTTATACTTCATAATGTGCCTGATTTGGTAGATGTAAAGGTTCTTATAGATATATTGGAGCCTTTAGGAAAGAAAGTAGATTTTAAAAATAATACTACTATAATTATATCTCATAATGGAAGAAGCGAAGAAGCACCATATAAATTGGTTAAAAAGATGAGAGGTTCTATCATAGTATTAGGGCCGCTTTTAGCTAAACGCAAACATTGCAGAGTGTCTTATCCGGGCGGTTGTGCTTTCGGCCCAAGACCTATAGATTTGCATTTAAAAGGAATGGAAGCATTAGGTGCTAAAATAGATATAACAGCAGGATATATAGATGCTGTAGTTGAAGATCATCTTGTAGGTGCTGATATGGATTTATCAGGAAAATTTGGCCCTACAGTACTTGGTACAGATAATGTTATGATGGCAGCAACTTTGGCAAAAGGAACTACTATTATAAGAAATGCTGCTATGGAGCCGGAATGTACTAATTTAGTAGATTTGCTTAATGTTATGGGAGCAAAAATTACAGGCGGCGATACTAATACTTTAACTATAGAAGGTGTTGAAAGTCTTCATGGAGCAGAATTTACTGTTATACCAGATAGAATAGAAACAGGTACTTTCTTGGCTATAGCTGCAGCAGGCAGAGGTAAGTTGAGATTAGAGAATGCTGAACCTAAACATTTAACTTATGTATTAGATTTGCTTTCAGATATAGGCTGTGATATAAAAACTACAGAAAATACTATAGAAATAGATGCTAGAGATAAAGAGTTGAAACCATTTAAAGTAGAAACACTTCCTTATCCTGGTTTTCCTACAGATTTACAGGCTATTTATACTACATTGGCTTGTACAATCAATGGTAAAAGTGAGCTTATAGAAGGTATATATCCAGATAGATTCAGTCATGTACCGGAACTTGTACGTATGGGTGCTGATATAGAATTAAATACTTCTGATATAGTAGTAAATGGAGGAAAAAAACTTTCTGGTGCTGATGTACAGGCTAGTGATTTACGTGCTGGTGCTGCTTTGGTTGCTGCCGGTGCTATAGCTGAAGGTGTTACAAATGTTCATAGAATATATCATATTGAACGCGGATATGAAGATTTGGAAAATAAATTAAAAACTATTAATATAAATACAAAAAGAGAAAAAGACGATATTTTATAATAAATTTAGGGGGATTATATAATGGTAAGAGGCGTTTATACAGGTGCAAGCGGAATGATGGCTGAACAAGCTAGATTAGATGTTGTAGCTAACAATTTGGCTAATGTTGATAAACCTGGATTTAAAAGAGATACAGTAAGTTTCAAGGCTTTCCCAGAAATGATGGCAGCAAGAACAGAAGATGACGGAGTAGTAATATTCCCTCTTGGTTCTACAGATGTAAGACCTTATGTAGGAAGAATGGGAACAGGTGTTGAAGTTAATGAAGTTTTCACAGAATGGGAACAAGGTTCTTTAAGAGAAACTGGCAATCAGCTTGATATAGCTTTGGCAGATAAAGGATTTTTTGCAATAGAAACTCCTCATGGTGAAAGATACACTAGAAATGGTAGTTTTTTAATAGATAAAGATCATTACCTTGTAACTAAACATGGTTATAAAGTAATGGGCGAAAATGGTTATATACAAATCAAAACTAATAACTTCAATATAGATGAAGAAGGCAGAGTAAGTATTAATAGAAGATATCAAGACGGCAATACATTTGTACAGTTCAATGATAATGAATGGGAAGATGAAGAAATTCTTGATACATTAAAAATAGTAAGATTTGACAATGAAAGATATTTAAAGAAAGAAGGCGAATCTTTCTGGGTTGATACAGATATCAGCGGCCCGGCTTTCATAGCTCAAAAAGGTGTTGACAGACCTAAAGTATTATCAAGATTTTTAGAAATGAGCAATGTTAACCCTGTAAATGAGATGGTAAGAATGATAGAAGTTCAGCGTGCCTATGAATTAAACTCTAAAACTATCTCTACTCATGATACATTAGTTGGCAGAGTAATAAATGAGGTTGGCAGAGTATAAAAATTTACAATATATGCATCTTTTTTGCTGAATAAATTTTGATAAAAAATAAACGATAATATATAATAGTGCAAATTATAAAACAGTATTATATCTTAAATTTGTTGAGATATATTAGAGTTAGAGGATATTATGGTTGCAGATAAAATCAAACAACATGTTATTAATAGACTTAAAATTATAGTTATTCCAATCTATATATTGATAGATATATGTCTTTGGAATGCTGGTCTATTTTTTATATTAAAAGAAGTTCCACATATTTATGGTGTGAAAATAATATTTGCTGTAATTTCCTTTATTTTCTTCTTTAAATATTTAAAAAGATGGAAATCTAATATAGAAGTAAAATTGTCTATTAAAGTAATACTTATTTTCTTCCTTATGTCATTATCAGGAAGTATTATTGAGATTGCTATTTATGCTATAGTTAATAAAGTGTTCTCATATATGATAATGATGATTGTATTTGCTGCCACTATTAATTCAGCTTTTTTAGTATGCACATTTATGACATTATTTAAACTTTTCTCACGTAATTTTGAATTGGAAGATAATATTGTTACATTCTATATACCATTAATAGTAAAACTTGCTTTCATTGTATATATGTTCTTTTCTGTATTGGTATTGGTTTTCTTATTAAACCATATTTCTATAGAAGAAGAAACTTATTTGAATAATATGAGCAATATAGCATTGAATGAAATATTAGATATAGCTAATAATATAGGTCAATTTAATAATGATATAAGAGAAGATATGATATCTTATAAGGATTTTGTATATAGTATGTATTCTAATAGAGCTACTATAAATAAAGATATAATACAAACAGAATTTGTTAATAGACTTCCTTATTTTAATAGTACTTTAAAAAATTCTTATGATACTCTATCTTTGAATCTTGAACAAAAATATCTTGATACAGATTTACCTTATTCTCTAACTTTGACTAAAGATTCTGGTACAGAAAGATTTACTACTAGAACATCAGATGCTTTATATATGCATAGTTTCTCAGAAAGTGATATAGAAAATAGTGATATAGTTTTAAATGTAAATATTTATGATAGAAATAATATATTTGTTTCAGCTTATTCTACATTAAAACTATTTGGAAACAATTTAGGATATATTATTGCTGAGGCTAATATATCAACTTTAAATAAATTAATTAAAGATAATGATTTACTTTCAAAATGGTCTTATGTAGCATATAGGAGAGAAACAAGAGATATAATACTTTGTTCAGACAGCAGATATATAGCAGAAAATTCAGCAGAGGTTTTATCTTCTTCAAAAAATTTAGCTATATATATGGACGAGTTTGAAAAATCTAATACTCAATTTAGAATACTTCCTACTATAGATATAGCAGGTAATGAATCTTTAGCTATTGCTTATTATATACCAGAGCTTAAACTTGTTGGATTATATTATAAAGATATTAATTCTATTATAAAAGATTCTGATATAGATAAAGGTATATTCCAATATATATTCCTTCATATAGCTGTATTTGTAATTTTATTCCTTATATATTTGTCAATCTTGAAATTCTTATTATCTTCTATAAAAAAGGCAAATATATCAGCAGAATCTTTAATAGGAAAGAATGGGGATTTAAGAAAAAGAATTCCTTCTAAAAATAATGATGAAATAGGTCTTTTAATATATAATTTCAATTTATTCTTATCAAGATTGGATAATCTTATAGGTGAATTAAAATTAGAAAGTTATAAAGTATTTGATGAGATAAAAGTAATAGAAAAAGTTATAGATGAAAATACAAATAGAATCAATGACCAAAGTTCAAGCATAACAGAAAGTGTAGCTAGTGTTAATAATATTATTACTTCTATACAAAATGTTACAAGTTCTACAGATCAGCAAAGACATGCATTTTCATCTGCATCTATTGCAGTAGAAGAATTGCTGCAAACTATTTATAAAATTAATGATAATATGGAGCGTCAGTCATCAGCAGTAGAACAAACTTCAGCTTCTATTGAGGAGATGATATCCAATATTACATCAGTAGCAAAAAGTGTTAATAAAGCAGACAGTTTCTCTAAAAAACTTCTTGTAGACGCTCATGATGGTGGTGATACAGTAGATGAAGTTATTGAGGCGGTTAGAGGTATTGAGGAAAGTTCTGACCAAATTAAAGAGATTGTTAATGTTATTCAAGGTATTGCTGAACAAACAAACCTTTTAGCTATGAACGCTGCTATTGAGGCTGCTCACGCTGGTGAACAAGGTAGAGGTTTCTCTGTAGTTGCTGACGAGATTAGATCTTTGGCTGAACACACAGCTGATAACACTAAATCTATTACTAATATTATTAAAGCTATTACTAAGAGAATTGAAGAAACAGTGGAACTTGCTAGTAACAGTGGTAAGTCTCTTGATAATATACTTGATATGTCAGAAAATACCGCAAGAGTTGTTTCAGAAATTAATACTGCAAATAGTGAATTAGAGGTTGGAGGTAGAGATATTCTTGAAACAATTAGACACTTAAATAACATTACAACCGGTGTTAAAGATAGTGTAAAAGAACAGATGAACAGCGGTGATGTTGTAGATAGCCAAATTACTTTGCTTGACCAAATAACTAGAGAGGTTTCTGATATCATAGAAGCAAACAGTGCCGGTGCTAAGGAAGTAATGCATGCTATGAGTTTCTTAAATGAATTATCTGTAAAAACAGTTGAAGGAAATAAAGAATTCTATAATGCTACAAGTAAATTGAACGAAATATTCTCTAAGTTTAATGAACTTATGAGCAGATTCATTACTAATGTTGATAATGTAGATGAAACTAAGAAAGATGATATTCTTTCAGATACTGATTCTTATTCAGTTGATAAGAGAATGGATATGGAACTTAAGAGTCTTGAAGAAGAATTCAAAAAGGATAATGAAGATTTCCAAAAAGATGAAGATGTTTTGGAAATGCTAAAAGAAGACTTCAAGAATCCAGAGATGTTTACTATGTAAGATAATATTATATATTATATACTATTAAGTGAGATGTTATATTATATATAATATCTCACTTTTTTTATGTCTTAATAGATATTTTTTTCACAATAATTATCTATTAATAGTATTATTTTATTGACAAACTATAAAAAAATGGTTATACTACAAAATAAATCTATTTGGAGTAATGTATGTCAAATTATACTATAGCAGAAGTTGATTTATCTCTTTTGCATAATAATATAAAAATAATACGCTCTATAACTGATAATGTAAAATTACTCAATATAGTAAAAGCTAATGCTTATGGACATGGCATAATAGAAATTTCTAAAGCTTCAGAAAGATTCGGTGCAGATGTTTTAGGAGTTGCTACAGTTGAGGAAGGCATAAGAATAAGAGAGAGCGGAGTTTCATTACCAATAATAGTGTTATTTCAGCATTTCAAAGATGAGTCAGATTTGGTTTGTAAATATAATTTGATTCCTATTATAAGTAATGCTGATTGTTTGGAGTATTATGATAGATATTTGAAGAAATATGGAGGAAAGTTAAAACTATATATAAAGGTTGATACCGGTTTAAACAGAATGGGAGCAAGACCGGAAGAAGTTGTTCCTTTAGCTAAAAAAGTTTTATCTTATGATACTCTTAGCATAGAGGGTATAAATACTCATTATGCTGCTGCTGATATGCAAGATGAATATTCTAAAGACTTTACTAATAATCAAATAAGAATTTTTAATGAAGTATTAAATGAATTGAAATCTAACGGCATAGAAATAAATAATGCCCATACTGCCAATTCAGCTGCTTTGGTATCTTATAGAAATACATATTTCGATATGGTTAGGGCAGGGATAATATTATACGGCTATATTTATGATGATTATGATCTAGGTATAAGACCTATTTTGAATTTGAAGTCAAGAGTTGCTTTATTAAGAAATATAAAGAAAGGCGAAAGTATTTCTTATGGTATGACTTGGAAGTCAAATAGTGATACTAGAGTAGCTGTAATTCCAATAGGTTATGCTGACGGAGTACCTAGAGGTTTATCAAATAATTGGGAAGTAAAAATTAACGGCAATTATTATCCTATAAGAGGCAGAGTTTGTATGGACACAATCGTTGTAGATATAGGCAATGGTAATGTGAATGTTGAAGATGAAGTTTTGATATTTGGCAATGATGAAAGGATAAATGCTAATACTTTGGCAAAGAGAATTAATGGAATAAGTCATGAAATATTGGTAAACATAGGGGAGAGAGTTACAAGAGTTTATAAAGAGTAAATAATTTAAGTATATTAAGATTTGTAATTACTATAAATGAAAATTCAATTTTTAAGGAGTTATACCAAAATCTAATATAAAATAAACAAAAAAAGGAGCGTATTATGGTAGAGATGATAGCAAAAATCAATGGCGTCATTAACAGTTTTGTATGGGGACCGGTTATGTTAACCCTATTGGTAGGAACAGGTATATTCCTAAGCATTAGAACAGGTTTTTTGCAAATAACAAAGATTCCTTTGTGGACTAAACACACTTTTGGAGCATTAGCAAAAAAACAGGATGCTGATGATAATATAACACCTTTCCAAGCTGTTAGTACAGCATTAGCTAGTACAGTTGGAACTGGTAATATTGCAGGAGTTACTACAGCTATAGTTGCAGGCGGACCTGGGGCGTTATTTTGGATGTGGTTTGCTGCATTCTTTGGTATGGTTACTAAATATTCGGAGGTTCTTCTAGCAGTACATTATAGGGTAAAAGATGATCAAGGACATCATCACGGCGGCCCTATGTACTATATTTCAAAAGGAGCTAATTTGCCTTGGCTTGGCAGTATATTTGCTGCTTTTGCTGCTTTAGCTTGTTTTGGTGCTGGTAATATGACACAAACTAATGCTATGGCTGCAGTTGTTTATCAAAACTTCGGAGTACCTCATTTAGTTACAGGTATAGTTGTTGTAGCTTTGACTGCTGTTATTATTATAGGAGGTATTAAAAGAATTGCTACAGTTACAGAGAAGTTAGTTCCTGTAATGTGTGTTATTTACATACTTGCTGGAATAATAATATTAGTAATGAATATGGATAAAATACCTCATGCTTTCCAACGCATATTTGAAGAAGCATTTTCTTTGAAACAAGTTGGTGCTGGTTTTATGGGATATACTATAATGATGGGTATGAAATTCGGTTTTGCCCGCGGAGTATTTTCTAATGAAGCTGGTTTAGGTACTGCTCCTATGGCTCATGGTGCTAGTAACTCAAAAAACCCTATAGAACAAGGTTTATGGGGAATATTTGAAGTATTAATAGATACTTTCTTTATATGTACATTAACTGGTCTTATGGCTATAATATTCTTAGAAGCAAATCAAGGTACTAAATTAAATGGTGCTGAACTTATATCTGCATCATTCGGTTCTAATTTAGGACATTTTGGTTCTATAGTTCTTACAATATCTTTGATATTATTTGCTTTCTCTACTTTTGTAGGTTGGTCACATTATGGAGTTGTAGCTTTAGGTTATCTAACTAAAAGAAATAAAATAGCTTCATATTCTTATAGAATAATATTCTTAGTTATTGGTATAGTAGGTGCTATCAGCCAATTAGATTTAATATGGGCTATAGCTGATACTTTGAATGGTCTTATGGCTATACCAAACTTGGTAGGTCTTTTGATACTTTCTCCTAAAGTAGCTCAGCTTACTAGAGATTATATGAAAGATCCTACTTCTACATTGATGAAAGATTAAAAGGTTAATAATTATTTTGGTGTCTGTAAAATAAGTTTTGCAGATGCCTATAATTTTTAATGAATATTTAAAGTCCTGTTTTTTAACAGGGCTTTTTTATTATTTTTTACTTTTATCTTACTATTTAGTATTGATTTTTTATAGAACTGGTATATAATTAGTAATTATTATTAATAAGGACTGCAATATGAACACTTTTGCTTTAACTAAACTTTCTTATGGAATGTATATTTTAACAACTCTTGATGGTGATAAACCAGTAGGCTGTACTATTAACACTTCTACTCAAATAACTTCAACACCTACTACCATCATGATTAGTGTTAATAAAAGTAATTATACAAATGAATGTATAAAGAAACATGGTAAATTCGCTCTTTCTATTCTTTCAGAGAAAAGCGATCCTACTTTAATAGGCGGTTTTGGTTTTAGAAGTTCAAGAGATAATAATAAATTTGAAAATGTTGATTATGAAATGAAAGAAGGTTTGCCTGTAATAAAAGCAGCTAATGCATATTTAATCTGTAAAGTAGTTGATAGTTTAGAAGTTCATACACATACTATATTTATTGGTGAGCTTTTAGATGCAGAAATATTAGACAATGATGCTAATTCTATGACTTATGCTTACTATCATAATGTAATTAAAGGAAAAACTCCTCCTAAAGCTTCAACAGCTAATGCTTACGAAAAACAAGAAGAAAAGAAAGAAGAAGTTAAAGCAGTATATAAATGTAAGACTTGCGGATTTGAATATAAAGGAACTGTACCATTTGAAGATTTACCTAGTGATTGGGTATGTCCTATATGCGGAGAACCTAAAAGCAATTTTGAAAAAATCTCATAATAATAAATCAAATTAAATTTTTACCCCAACGGCAGTGCATATTCCCTATGTACTGCCACTTTTTTTGCATTAAAACAAATTACAAACTTAAAAATTCTTAGTATATATTAAATTATTGTAAGCAAATTAGAATAATCGTTTTTATATCCCATTTGATCAAGGAGTACAGAGATTTCTCCTCTATGATGTGTATCATGATTTAGTTCATGCATTATCAAATGATATCTCGATTTTTTTATTTCTCTGTTTGGTATTGTTATTTTGCCTGATATACTGAAATCATCTATTGAATTAACAATAGCTATTATTACATCATCTAATTTTTCTCTTATATCTATAAAAGTTTTTAAATCTTTATCTATATCTATTTTTAAACTGAAATCATTATTAAGATAAGTTAATATTTCTTCATTAGGTATATTTTTTTTGTTTGAATATTTTCTGTATGCTCCAAAGAAATATATATCGCATTGAAGTATATGTTTTAATATTCCGTATATTGATTTGAAATGAGCACCAGTTTCTTTTTTTAAATCTGATTCTTTTACGGTTTCTAAAATATCAATAAGTTCTCTATTAGCATTTTTATTGTATAATGCCATCATATTCATAATTTTTTTTGCTGTTTTATCTACTGGTTTTTTTACAATCTCTTTTGATTTTTCATCTGTTTTTTTAGTATTTTCTATTTGTTTGTCTACCTTACTTGTTGTGCTTTCTTTTTTAGCATCTATTAAATTACTTTTCATTTGTTTTACTTTATCTGTAATATTTTTCTTTTCTTCCTGTAATTTTTTTAATTGTTTGCTTTTTAATTCTTTTACATTTTTTTTCAAATCTTTTGTTATGCTTGATTTTATTTTCTCTATATCTTTTATTTTTCTGTCCAATTTTTTTGATTCCATTTCTATTTTTCTAGTCAATTCTTTAATTTGAGATTCAATCATAATAAAAAAATCCTTATGCAATTTAACTTTATTATATTATTTTTATTTTGATAATTCAATATTCTTATTTAAAAATATGATTCCTATAACAAAAAACTAAACATTCCAAATAATAATTAAAATTAAGTTTTTTGAATAGTTTAATAACTTCTTTGATAGTTTCTCCGGAAGCATAAACATCATCTATCAAAAGTATATTTTTATTTTTTAATTTTTCATGCTCTATCAATTCAAAAGCATTATTTATATTTTCTTTTCTCTCTTTTAGGCTTTCTAATAATTTTTGCTCTTTTATATCTTTTACAATTTTTATATAATTATAATTTGGTATATTAAATTCATTTGATATAAAGTCGGCGAAGTAATCCATAAGGCCGTTATTTTTATTTGAAGGTATATAAAGCAGTATATCAAATTTTTTATCATTTGTTTTTATAAAGTTTGATATATTATTAAGAATATTAATAGGATTATCAATTTCTTTTTTCTTTAAAGCTCTTATTTCATCTCCAAGTTCTTTATCCAAATCGCCAAGAGCTGTAATTTTAATATTATCTTCAAAAAAAACTTTATACGGCATTAGTATTGTTTTTCTCTGAATATAAAATACATAGACATAGAAAATATAAAGTTTACTATAATTCCTTTATAACTTCCTATAAATCCGGAAAACCAAGTATTTATACTTACATCAAAGAAGAATATTAATATAACAGATGAAAGCCTTGCTAAAACAAATGCAAATAAAGTAAGAAGTACGAATGGTATATTTTTATTTTTTAATAAACTTATTATAGAAGCAAATACCACACCTTCAAATATTAAGAAATATAATGTAGGAGGCATAGGCATATTTGTAAGAAAATAATTTATGATAGGTGAAACTACAGCAAGTGTTATTAAAAATATAGGATTTAATATATATGCTCCCAAGGATAAGGCAAAAAATATTGGGAGGAATTCTGTTCCTTTTAATCCGAAGTAATGAACTGCTATAGGGGAAACTAAACTTATTAATGAAAGAAGTACAAGCACTATAGCATTAATATTTGTTTTTTTTATAGATAAACTTGTCATAAAATAATCCTATAATATTTTTTTATTATTATACAAGACTATTTCAAATTGTCAAAATTTTTTATAATAGATTTATAATCATTAAAATATTATTCTTTTTTTCTGTTCTATTTCTCTATATTTATCAAAATCTTTTTGAGCTTCTTCTATACGATTTAAACTTTTATTAATATTTCCTCTTACAAAATATATATAAGGATCATTAGGATGTAATTCTATAATTTTATCAAAATCTTCAATTACTTCTTCACCATTGCTATTTTTTAATGCCATTTTTGAAAGTCCTCTATGATAATATGCTTGAGCATAATTAGGATCTAATTCTATGGCCTTATCAAAATCCTGAATGGCTTCTTCATTTCTATTTAGTACTAATTTAGCATGTCCTCTATATAGATATGGTTTTATATAATTAGGATCTAATTCTATAGCTTTATCAAAATCTTTTATTGAATCCTCTATTTGATTAGATACTAATTTAGCATGTCCTCTGTAAAAATAAAATTTTGCCTGATTAGGATCTAATTCTATGCCTCTATTAAAATCCTTTACCGCTTCTTCTACTTTTCCTGATACTAATTCGCATACACCTCTATATAAATATGATTTAACATGAGTTGAATTTATTTCTATAGCTTTACTAAATATTTCTATAGCATCTTCATATTTCTTTTCATTATAGGCATTAACACCTTCATCATAATATTCATCAAATGATTTTATTGAATTACTTTCACTTATTTTTTTATTAACTATTTCTAAATTTATTTTAGCTTCTTCAAACTTAGGATTTAATTCTATAGCTTTTTTATAATCTTTGGCAGCATCTTCATAAAGATATAAATCTAATTTTAAATCTCCTCTATCTTTATATAATTCTATTTTATATTTTTCAAATTCTTCATTTGACATATCTAATATTTTTTCTAATATTTGATAATACTTTATAGAATGTTTTGAGATATTATTGATTAATTTTCTATAATCAAATTTTTTCAATTTTCTTATTTCTTTTTCTTTAATTATTGAAGCATCTGATATACTGCTGATGATATTTTCTAATTCTTTATTTAAATTTTCTATATATTTATTGAATTCATAAAAATCATTCAAATCTTTAAAATTTTCAATTTTAGTATTTTCTAAATATTTATTGGCATTGTCAAGAAATTGTTTACTTTTTAAATCTTTTATAGATTCTGAAATATCTTTTAATCTTTTTTGGCATTTTTCAATATATTTTTTAAAAAAATAGTTTATAGATTCCATATAATATCCTCAGCATTATTTGCATAGTTTATTATAACATAAAAAAATAATATTATAAATATGAATTTAGTTGTTTGATTTATAATACAAATTAAATTATGTTTACTGTTTTACATATAATACATATTTTTATTAAATGAATATTATGATATTACAGAGCTTATCCACTTTGAAAGTTCATCAGGTGTTATTGCTGCTACCTTAGCACCCATTTTAGCAAATTTAGCTGCTGCTGTTTTATCATAACTGGCATCAGCATTATAATCCAGTGCCGGTAATATAAAAAGTTTGGATCTTGATTCTATTATATCATTTGCTGAACCATACATATATTTATAATCATTACCGTCATACAAATCGCTTATAAGAAGCACAATAGTTTTATCAGGAACAGTTGTGATTTTTTTAGCATATTCTAAAGCTTTATATATATCAGTACCGCCTCCCAATTGTACTTTAAATAAAATATCAATAGGGTCTTTGACATAATCTGATAAATCAACTATTGCTGTATCGAATATTATAAGCTTAATAGACAAATATGGAAGATTTGAAAATATAGATGCCATTACTGATGAGTATATTATAGAATCAAACATAGATCCGCTTTCATCTATAAGTATTATTATATGCCAAGGATTATATTTCTTTATGTTCTGATTGAAATATAATTTATCTACAAATATAGTTCTGTCTTCTACATTGTAATTTTTTAAATTGTTTCTAATAGTTTTTTTAATATCAAGATTTTTAAATATTTTATTTTGTGTGGTAGAGTTAGGAAGTTTTTTCCCATAAAATACTTTTTTAACATCGCTTTCTAATTTCTTTTTTAAATCATTAACAACTTTTCTTA
Organism: Brachyspira pulli; assembly: GCF_036997785.1. Classification (NCBI taxonomy): domain Bacteria; kingdom Pseudomonadati; phylum Spirochaetota; class Spirochaetia; order Brachyspirales; family Brachyspiraceae; genus Brachyspira; species Brachyspira pulli. Next base: position 16,414 of record NZ_JAWLQI010000004.1, on the reverse strand, counting down.
CAATATCATAGGCTAACTTTTTAACGTTACCGTCCATCATATCTTTGAATGTGAGAATATTTTTTAATAGATCCATATTAGGCTCCATCTCTTTTAAAATATCCTCATTCGTAATCATTTCTGTTAGATTGTATTTTTCTAATGCCTGATTCTGCATTATCTCTACAGTTTTTTTAGGGAATAATTTTTTTACTTTTGCAACCCAAGTAGGAACAGTTAATGTACTTTTTCCTCTTCCGCCTCTGGTTTTATCTTCTTTGTCGAAATTAGCGTATCCTGATTCTTCGCTGTATTCTCTATCATATAAGAATCCTAGAGCTTCATCTATTTCAGAATATTCATTATTTAATTGTATATTATTTTCAGCGAAATTTCCTAATATAAGGCGCCATCTATTTAAATTGTTGTAATCTATATCTTTTTTATCCATTCACTTATGATATAAATAAAATTATAAAAAAGCAACTATATTTATCTTTTTTAGTACAAAAATAATTTTGCAATAAAAATATATTAATTATAAAATATAGAAAAACTATTAATAAAAAATAAAAATAAATATGAATGAACATAACTCAAAGCAAAGATATTTAGGTGAATTCTATACACCTCTTAGTTTTTCAAAAAAGTCTTTATCGTATATATATAATGTTATTTCCAAAAAAGATTTAGAAAGCGGAAAATATAGAATATGGGATATGTCATGCGGTAAAGGAAATTTGGAATATTATTTTGATGAAGAAATTCACAAGTATATATATATGTCCACAATAGATGATGAAGATATAGAATATTGCAAAGAACATTTTAAAAATGCATGTTTATTTCAGTATGACTATTTAAATGATGATATAGAAAATAATTCTTTATGCTATACAAAATTACCATCACAGCTTATAGAAGATTTAAATAATAAAAATATAAAGTGGTTAGTTTTTATAAATCCGCCTTATGCTACAAGTCAAGTTGCAGGAGCAAACTCAAAAAGCAAAAAGAGTGTAAGCATAAGCAAGATAAGAGATATAATGCATAGTGAAAAATTGGGAGATGCTTCAAGAGAATTATATGCCCAGTTTATGTTTAGAATACATAAAGAGTTTGAAAATAAAAATGTTTATTTGGCAATATTTTCTAAAACTAATTATATTAAATACAATAACAATGAAAAGTTTAGGGATAAGATTTGCAATTATAAATTTAAAAAAGGATTTATATTTTCATCTTCCAATTTTGATAATACTTCAAAAACAACTCCTTTCCCAGTTAGTTTTATTGTTTGGAAAATAGATAAAAAATCAAATATAAAAACACAAAATATAATATTAGATGTATTAGATGATGAGGCTAATTTCTTATACAAAAAAGATTATAATGTAGTTGATAGTAATAAGCTTCTTAATAAATGGATAAAGAGAGTAAAAACTTCTCAAACATTTGTGCCTTTATCATCAGCAATTAAAGTGAGAACATCTGGAAAAGATATAAGGGATAAAGTATGCGAAGGTTTTATAGGTTCACTTATGAGCTGCGGAAGCGATTTACAGAAACAAAATCTAACTGCTATATTTTCCGCTCCTCAAGCATCAGCTGGTTCTTTATCTATAACTAGAGATAATTTTGAAAAGGCTATGATTATACATGCTGTAAGAAGATGCACAAAGGTTGATTGGCTTAATGGAAGCGACCAATTTTATATGCCTAAAAAAGAATTGGATAAAACTTTTATACTTGATTGTGTTGTTTGGTCTTCTTTTTCTACTTCCAATCAAAGTTCGGCTATGGATAATATTTTATATAAAGATAATTATTACAGAATAATAAATCATTTTTATCCTTTTGATTATAAAGAAGTATATTCAGGATGCAGTTTATTTAAATATGATAATGAAAAAAGATTTGCATTTTTATATTTAGAAGAAAATAAAAAATATCTTTCAAAAGAGGCTTTAGAATTAATTGAAGTTACTAAAGAACTTTATAAGTTTTTTTATTCTAATATAGATAAGGTCAATATAGAAAAATTTAAAATATCTTTATGGGACAGCGGATTTTGGCAGATAAGAAAATCTTTAAAAGATGCAAAATTAGCTTCGGATATATTAAAATCGATTAAGAAAAAAAGAGAAGCTTTAAAGAAAAATATTTTAAAAGAGATAGATAATTTTATAAGCTAAGTTTTTAGGGTGCTGAATATATTTTTATACTTAATAAAAACTTGGGCGGGTGTGCTTTTTCTAATTAAGTAATAAAGTTAATTTAAATTTTAAATTCAAAGTAAAATAATATAGTATAAAGGGCGGGGTATGTGAATAATTTTTTTAACTTAATTGCATTATCCCACCCTATATCTTTTTAATATCATACTACAATTTTTAATCATTTTTTCTTTATAATTTTTTACTGTTATTTTAGCTGCCCACCCAAGATTTTTTTTAAATTTACAGTTTATTTACCGCCCAATATAAGACATATAGTGTGTAAATTTTATAATAAATTTGAATTATCAAATAAAAAAATAATACGATAAATAATTATTAAGAGTATTTATGATAAATGCAAGTACAATTAATGGATAAAACAAAATGATAATAAATGAAGAATTAAAGCAACAAATATTAAACAGATTTAAAAATAAAAAGATTGCGGTTTTATATGGCGGACAAAATGAAGAAAGAGAAGTTTCATTAAGAAGCGGACAGAATGTTTTCAAAGCATTAAGCAGTTTTGATGAACTTAAAGATAATTGTATTTTAATTGATGTTCAGGATTCTTATGAATTAGTAAAAACTTTGAAAGAAGAAAAAGTTGAATATTGTTATAATATATTACATGGTACTTCAGGAGAAGACGGAACTATTCAAGGACTTTTAGAAAGCCTTAATATTAAATATACAGGCGAAAATATATTGGTTAGTGCAGTTTGTATGAATAAAGTTTATACAAAAAGAATTTGGAAATCTTCAAATGTATCTACTTGTGACTTTATACTTCTTGAAGACATTAAAGAAATTAGCGAAAGCGGTGTAAAAGATTCAAATACATCTTTTAATTTCCCAGTTATATTAAAGCCTATATCAAGCGGTTCAAGTGTTGGAGTATCATTAATAAAAAATAAAAATGAATTTGACAATGTATACAGCAAATTAGAAGATATAAAAAATTATTTCTTAGAGCCTTATATAAAGGGTAAAGAAATTACAGTTGGTTTAGTAAAAGAAGAAAACGGCATTTATGTATTTCCTATATTGGGAATTAATCCTAAAAATGAAATATATGATTATGATGCTAAGTATACACCGGGAAAAACTGAAATGGAAATGCCTGCTAAACTTTCAAAAGAGGTAGAAAATAAAGTAATAGAAACTTGTAAGAAAGCATATACAGTTTTAGGCTGTGCAGGACTTTCAAGAATAGATGCCATAATAGGTGAGGATAATGAAGTATATTTGATGGAAGTTAATACACAAGGCGGTATGACAGATACTTCAGATATACCAGAAATGGCAAAGCATATCAAAATGGAATTTAAATATCTTGTGTTATATATTTTAAGTCTCCTTAAATAATATCTTTTTAAAAAAGCAGCTTTATTTTTTTGAAAATAGAGCTGCTTATTTTTTTATATACATAAACAATTATATTTGTGTCAAAAATTGTTTTTTATTTTTATTATTTGTTGTGACTAGCCACGCACCTTAGTTCTTTTTGTAACCAAAATAACCATATTCTCGATAAACTCGGATACACTTCGCGAATGGCTATATTTTAGCTTAAATCAATAATTCATATTACGTATAAAATAAAATTAGTATGATTTAATGCTGATTTTACACTTGCACTTTTTGGTTCTTTGATGAAGTCCTCAGAGCGTGTGCAGCAAAAAAGTTGCAAAAACGCAATTGCTAGAACTTTATATTAAATATAGGATATAACATAATTTAGACCATAAATGCAGGCTTTTTGGTTCTTTGTGCCAACAAAAGAACTGGGGTATGGGGCAAAGCCCCAGATATCAAAACAAAACTTATTTTATTTTTTCTTTTACAATACCGCTTCTGTATGCATCTAAAAGTTCAAGCAAATCATTTATACGTTTTGAAATATCTTTTCCTATATCAGTTTCTCCTACAGTAATTCTAGTTATGAAACGTTCTACTATTATAGATTTAGGACTTAGTCTAAAACCGGATTCTACAACTTCAGCAAATGGTCTATGTTCTGCTATAAGCATCATATTTGAATTTGATATTAAAGTATATCCTCCAATTCCAGTGCTTTTATGATAAGCCTTTGAAAGACCTCCGTCTATAACTAAAAGTATTCCTCCTCCTTTTATAGGACTTTCTCCTTTATGAGTTTTTACTGGAACATGTCCATTAACAATATGAGATTTATCAATATCTAAATCAAATTCTTTTAATATATTCTGACAGTATTCTTTATTGTCTATATGATAGTAGTATGGATTATAATTTTCTTTATGAGTTTCTTTATCCTCTATAAAGTACCTTTCAAAAGTAGTCATCTTATTTTTACCAAATAGCGGAGATTTAGGGCCGCACCATAAATACCAGCAATAGTCAAGAGCATTTAATTGTTCTTCGCTTCCTGCTTCACAATAGAACGCTTTTCTTACTTTATCTTCTACTTGATTTAAATATTTTTTTCCTGATAAATATTGACCGTCTATATAAACATCATCGAAGGTTCCGTCATCTTTTGTAGGTATGCATCCATGATATAGAAGATTGCCGTTAAATATTTTATATATTCCTCCTTTGGCATATATATAATTTACATGCTTTTGAAGTGTTGGACTATTTACGAATGAAAATGCCAAAGTTTGTATTAATGTATTTTCTCCATCACTTAATTCAAAAGGATTGTTTTTATCTATTGTAGGGAAATTTTTATCTTTAAGCTCATAAGTTTTTCCATTTATAGTGATTGTTCCATTATCATAATTTATTTTATCAAGTAATATTCTATCGTCCATGCTATAATTAGGGTGTCTTTTTATAAGCTGGCATTCTAATTTGAATTGTATTATTGATATAGCCTTATGCATTTTAGCAGCCAAATCTTTATCAACTTCATCATAAATGTTTTTGTCTAATGTATTAGGTTTGAATACTTCACAAGGATCATCTTTATAAACATCATTAGCAAATGAAGATAATGACCTTAAATTTATTCCGTAGCTATATTCAAGTAAGTCAAAATTATTATACCTTATAGCCAAACGCACAGCATTAGCCACGCATATTAAACTTCCTTTAGCAGCACCAAGCCAATGTATATCATGATTACCCCAAGCAATATCAACCTCATTAAAAGTCATTATGCTTTCCATAACTTTATCAGGGTGAGGGCCTCTGTCGTAAATATCTCCTACTATATGAAGCCTATCAACACTGCATTGACGTATTAGCTGACATAATGCTATTATAAATTTATCTGCGGCAGATATTTCTATAATTGAGTTTATTATAGAAAAATAGTAATTCTCTTTATTTTCTTCAGAATCAGTTTGAAGAAGCTCATCTAATATATATGCAAAATTGGCAGGCATTTTCTTTCTAATTTTTGACCTTGTATATTTGCTTGTAACGAGTTTGCATATTCTTATAAGTCTGTATATGCTGATACGGCACCAATCAGCAAAATCATTTTCATTTGATTTTTTTTTATTTATTAAGTTTTTTGTATCTACTATTAATATTTGAAGTTCAACTCTTTCATGTTCAGGCAAAGTGTTTTTAAACAGCAATTCTATTTTTTCTCTAATAACCCCAGAAGAAGTGCCAAGTAAATATTCAAAACCATCAGATTCTCCATGTATATCGCTTAAGAAGTATTCAGTACCTTTTGGAAGTTTGGAAATGGCTTTTAAATTGATTATTTCTACAGAAGCATCATCTATTGTAGGGTATTTTTTTGACAATAATTCTAAATAATCTCTATCTCTCATAAACAACTCCTAAAATACTATATAATAAGTAGTATATAAAAAATATATTCAAAATCTATTCAAAATCTATTAAATTAATTAAAATAAATTAAATAAAATTATTGACAAAAAATTATATTATTATATAATAACATAAAACTTTCCGGGATGTAGCGCAATTGGTTAGCGCACCTGCTTTGGGAGCAGGGGGCTATGAGTTCGAGTCTCGTCATCCCGAATGCGCTAGTAGCTCAATTGGATAGAGCAACTGCCTTCTAAGCAGTAGGTTACAGGTTCGATTCCTGTCTGGCGCGTATAAGGGCTTAATTAAGCTCTTTTTTATTATTAAAAACGGCGAATGTAGCTCAGTTGGTTAGAGCGCCAGATTGTGGATCTGGATGTCGCGGGTTCAAGTCCCGTCTTTCGCCCTTCTTCTTTTTATTCCAATTACATATACTAGATACTATCTTGATATTTCCTTATATTAGTATACCATATTATATTAGTATATAATATGGAGGGCATTGGTATGAGAAAAATGAAAAGATTATTATTGATAGCTGCAGCATTATTAATAACTAATATTAGTGTATTTGCAGCAAGCGGTTTTGAAGCTATTGTTAATGTGCCTTTAGGTTTATCTGTTGGAATACCTACTAGAACTTATGAAGCTATTGAGCCTAAAAGTTCACCAGGATTTGATTCTGGAGTAACAGCACAGCTTGGCTATATGATAGGTATTGGTAAAATAGGCATAAGTATTTTAGGCGAACTCGGATATAGTTATGATAGTTATAGATATTATTATAGTGAAGAATTAGTAAACTTTGCTAAAGTAAAAACTACAACAAGTTTATATACTCATAGTTTTCAAATAGGGTTGCTTCCTAAAATAAATATAGGTCAATTTGCTATAGGTGTAGGTGCCGGAGTAAAAATACCAGTGTCAGGATATACTACTTATAAACTAGAAGGTTCAGTAGCAGGAGTTGAGGGAAGTTCTTCTTCTGAAAAAATAGAATTTAAAAGAAAAGATATAGAAAAAATGGATAGAAATGTTATACCATATATGAAGGTTACTTTTGATTATTCATTCTTCTTTGGAAATAAAATGGCTCTTAATGTAGGTGCATATTTGGGATACGATTTTGGACTTGCTGAAAAAAGTACTATAGACAATGAATATACAGGTGTTGATAGTTTTGATATAGGATTACAGTTAGGTTTAAGATTTGCTCCTAAACTATAAACTTAAATAAATTTAAAAGTGAAAGAATCTATCAATAAATATTGGTAGATTCTTTTTTATATGACAATATCTGTTCTATATTGTTATATAAATATAGAATAAAATTTATTAAAGGAGAATATATGAAAAAAATAAAAAGAATATTTATAGTTATTTGTGCATTAGCTGTAACTAATATTAGTGTATTTGCAGCAAGTGGTTTTGAAGCTATAGTTAATGTTCCTTTAGGATTATCTTTTGGTGTTCCTGAGGGACTTTATGAATCATTGACTCCTAAAAGTGCAGTAGGTTTTGATTCAGGAGTAACAGCACAGCTTGGCTATATGATAGGGCTTGGAAAAATAGGAATAAGTATTTTAGGCGAACTTGGATATAGTTATGACAGTTATAGAGTTTATTATACAGGAAAAGTATATAATGGCTTTGAAGGTAAGATGACAACAGGATTACATACTCATAGTTTCCAAATAGGTTTGCTTCCTAAAATAAATATAGGTTCGTTTGCTATAGGTGTAGGTACCGGAGTAAAAATACCTGTATCAGCATACTCTACATCAAAAATAGATTATTCTATACCAATAATTGGTGATGGAACTATTAACTCTGGAGAAGTGAAATTAAATAGAGATGATATAGAAAATTATGATAGAAATGTTATACCTTATCTTAAAGTTACATTTGATTATTCATTCTTCTTTAATAATAAAATGGCTTTTAATATAGGGGCATATTTAGGCGGAGATTTTGGATTGGCAAATAAAAATCCTGCAAATGATAAATATATTGGTGTGAATAGCTTTGATATAGGTTTGCAGTTAGGATTTAGATTTGCTCCTAAATTATAAAAAATATTTTGTAAATTAACTTGATTTTATTGTATACATTTACTATATTTATAACAATAAATATTAATTATGAAAATGTTAATAATAAAAACAATTATTTTACTTTGAAATAAAGGCAAATATATAAAATTTACAGTTTTATAAAGATTTAAATCTAATTGTAAACTCTTTTACATAATTGCCGAGAATAGAAAATAATATATAATATCAGCGTCTGTGGCTCAATTGGATAGAGCAGCGGATTTCGGTTCCGTCGGTTGGGGGTTCGATTCCTCTCAGACGCGTTATAAAATTTGATTATTTAGTTAAATATGTTAGAATTATCATATTAATTTTTATAAAATAAGGGCTTTAAAAAGGGAATGAAGGAAAAAAATTTAAGAAAATTTAATTTCATTATATTGATATTATTTCCTATAATACTCTTAATTTTTTCAGTTACTTATAACATTTATAGTGTTGGTACAAGTAATCGTATTAAAAAAGAATTGGAGAATTTTACAAATTCACTTTCTTTAAGAATGGAAAGTAAGTATATGGATATGATGACTCTTTATTTTAAAGATGAATTAAATAACTATGCCATAGCTAATGAATTTACTAACCTAGTTAAAGAACAAGTAAGATTAGGTGTTACTCCGCATTTTAACTCTTTGAAATTTTCTATAGATTATACAATGAAAACTAATATAAGAAATACAACTTATGCTTTATTGTTTATATCTATATTAATGTTTATATTAACTTTAATACTCAATTTTACAAATAATAATTTTTCATCAGCTAATAATGGAAAAACTATTGTTGCTGAGCCTGTGGCTGAAAAGGTCCCCGCAGAAAAACCTAAACCTATAAATAACGTTTTGAATACATCTTCAGCTGAAAGTATAAAAGCTGAAAGTATAAAAGCTGAAATAGAGGCTATGTATAAGGAACTTGTAAAAGAAATAAAAAATTCCCGGGACGATCAGGCATTGGAAATATTGGAGAAAATGTTCCAATTAGATGACAGAAATTATTTAGCTTTGAATGGTGCGGGGATACTTCATACTAAAATATACAGCAGAGATAATAAAGAAGATCATTTCAAAAAAGCTGATAAATATTTTGAATATGCATTATCTTTATACAATCATAATGAAAATGTATCAAATAATAAAGCTATATTATATTCTATCAAGTATGAGTTTAAAAAGTTAGAAGATGATTATGAAACTGCTTTAATAATATTTAATGATGCTTTATCTGCTAATCATTTAGATACTGAACTGCTTAACAATAGAGCTACTTTATATTCTGTAAAATATAAAATAAGCGGTGATGAAAATCTATTTGAAAGAGCATTGAATGATTATGATGAACTTATAAAAATGGATTTCAATAATATCTATGCTTTAAACAATAGAAGTGCTATTTACTTCAATAAATATAAAAATTCCGGAGATAAAAAATATTTCGACAAATCTATAGAAGATTGTAATACTGCTTTCAAAATAAATTCTTCTGAAGCTTTATATGATAATAGAGGCTCTTTATATATTTATAAATTCTAATTTCTATTTTTTTAATCCCAAATGATTTTTTCTGTACTCTTTTTCTAAGTTGTACATATTTATATTTTTAAATTGATCTGCTCTGTATATTTGGCTTATATTATCTTTTTTATTTATTATAAAATAATTATAAAGATTGGCATCATCAATACTCATAAGTGTTACATCATGAGTTGATAGTATTAATTGAGATGTTTCTCTTTCTATATCATTAAAGGCATTGTTTCTAAATAGTTTTACTGTAAACTCTAAAAGTTCAGATTGTATGCCGTTAAATTCATCTACTATTGATAAGGTTCCGTTTATAATAGAAGTTAATATATAAATAAGATTAATAGCATAAACTTTACTTCCTTCAGATTCAATTTCATCAAAATCATTGCTATAAGAATCATGCCTTGAAACTAATCTCTTATTATCCAATATAAAAGAAAATTCATTTACTCCAATACCATCTACAATATTTAAATCATCAATATCAATCATAGAAAGAAGTCTTTTATACATATCCCAAAGATTATATTTACTGAAATATTCAAATGCGTCAACTATAGCATAAGATGAAAAGTCGGCTTCATTTGTGAAAGGAAATAAAAAACATAAATTTTTAAATAATGATATATAATAATTAATTTCTTCTCTGTACTTATCTGCATTGCTTTCAGTACTATTATTAAAGAAGCTTAAAAAAGTATTTGTATCAGGTACATCAATATCATAATCAAATATTCCATTTGTTACAATATTTTTATTTCTTTCAAATATTACAGTATTATCTTTGCATAGTTTCTCTAAATATATAGATTGATTATTATTGTCTAATATTAATTCATAAGTATAAATTACATATTCATCATAAGAATAGAATTCCAAAAAGAATCTGGTATTTTCATTTTTACCGTAAATCATATTAGGATCTAAAAGTCTTTTTATACTGTCATCACTAGATACAATATATCCATTATTAGAATAGAAAATATATTTTAAGGCATTAAGCAAATTACTCTTACCGCATCCATTATAGCCATACAAAATACATAATTTAGATATATATTCTTTATCATTTATTTTTTTAGTATAAATGCTCTCACTTGAGGCAGTTAAATCCAAAGTCATTTCATTATAGAATGACCTATAGTTTGAAATAGTAAATTTTCTTAGCATAGTTTATCATTGTTTTTATTTTCTTTATATTATAATAATAACAAAAAAATCATTAATAGTAAAGCATTTATGAAAATATAATAATCAGTTTTTATTTATGCTTTTTTATAAAAAATATATTATTTTGCTTATATATAAACTTATAATCTCTAATATTTTTTGTTAATAGTGTAGGATTTATTTTAATCAATTAATTAATATAAATTAAAAAGGTTTATGATTATGGAAAATATAGAAAATAAACAGTCACAAATAGAAAAAATTATTGAAGAATATGATAATAAATTGAAAGATAAAAATAGAGAGATAGAAAAATTAAATGATGAATTAAACAGAATATCAACTAACAATTATAATTCAGGCATTCCAAATGTTATATCGAATAGGGGAGATGAAAGCGATGATTTTTCATTTCCACATAAATGGGCATTAACTTGTAAAAGAATGGAGAACTCTATTTATCTTGAGCCTATATTACAATTTTATAGAGGCGTTTTTAATTCTTTTAATTATTTTGTAGAGAAGCAAAAAGAATGTGAAGATAATGAAAAAGTAAATAATGCATACGATTTTTTTATGAGCCAATTTGAAAGAGCGGGCGGACTTAAAAACTTAATAGTTAATGTTACTTATAATGCCTTAGTTTACGGCTTTTGTTTTTTTACTCCTAAATTAGAAGTCTTGCCTGCTAGGGCTTATGGATTTAAAGGAAGACTTGACGGTTTAAAAGGATTTAAATATTATGATCCTTCTTCAATATACAGATTCAATTTTGATGAACATGACAGCGATGAAATAAAAAGTATAAGCATCATAAAAAGACATAAAGAAATTTTTAATGGCTCATTCAATTATGATGAAGCAAGTATTATAGATATAGATTTTGATTTAGCTTTAGCAGGTTATGCTAGTTATGGAAGCATTGAAGGCGACATTATAGGAAAGCCTTTTTTATACAGTGCATATTCACTTTGGCAGATTTTAGAATCTATGGATAATAGTTTCAACCGCAATTTAAAAAATATAGGTGAGCATAGTTTTAATTTTATAGCAAACACCGAGCTTAATGATTCGAAGCGTAAGGAGGCAGAACGTGAGATAAGAAATTTTATAAATAACGGCGGCGGAATTTTTATTTCCAAGTACGGCAAAATAGAAAAAATAGAAAGTATTGATGCTAATGAATGGTATAATTTTAGAGACAGCATGCTTTCAGCCTTATTCAAAAATAAAGGTGTAGATATTAAAGCACTTGGTCTAAACAAAGGAGCTACTAAATCATTAGCGGAACTTACTCAAGACAATGCACTTCTTATGGCAAGCGATATAGTATCAGGTATAATCAATTATATAAATAATAGTTTTATTAAAAGATATTTTGATTTGAATTTTAAAAGTTTAAGGCTGTCAGGACAATGCGATTATTTCAGGATTACGCATTCTATAATTAATAAATCAGAATAAAAATCATAAATAAAAAATTTTGACAATTTGATTGAATGTAAGTATAATAAAAACATGAATAAAGATGATATAATTGAAAATATAAAGAATAAAATTATCACCATAGATAATATAAATAGAATTAATGACTGTTATATTCGTTATCTATTTTCAGATATTGGAAGTGAGAAAATAGTTTTAAATTTTATTAATTCAGTTATGAAAAATATGAATATGAAAACTTTTTCTAAAGTTGAAATATTAAATCCTTTTAATTTAAGTAAGTATATAAATTCAAAAGAATCCATAATGGATATAAAGTGTATAACAGAGAATGGTGAAGCTGTAATTATAGAAATACAATTACAAGGAAATGAATCTTTTATAAAAAGAGTTTTGTATTATTGGGCTAGCAGTTATAGTGTAAGATTAAATAAAAATGATAGATATAATAAATTAACACCTGTTATAAGTATTAATATTTTAAATTTCAAATTAGTTAAAGACATTGATTATATTCATACTTGCTATGTTTTGAAAGAAATTAAATATAATAAAATTCTTACAGAAGATTGTCAGATTCATTTTATAGAGCTTCCAAAATTTCAATCAAATAATTATAGTGATTTGCAAAAAGAATTTTCATCTTGGTTAAAATTTTTTAAAGGAGAGGATATGTCTGTATTATTAAAAGAAAATACTATATTTGAAGAAGTGAAAGAGAAATCAGAATCATTTATTCATAATGATCCATTAATAGACACTTATAGAAAAAAAGAAATAGATGAATATTTTCACCAAGAAATGATGAATATAGAATTAAGTAAGGCAGAAGAAGCAGGTATAAAAAAAGGTATAGAACAAGGTGAAAGAAACAAAGCAATATTGATAGCTGAAAAATTAAAAAAATCAGGACTTGATAATACATTCATAAGTGAATCTACAGGATTAAGTTTAGAAGAAATAGAAAAGTTATAATTTTTAGTAAATAATAGAAATATTAATAAAAGGCTTGGTATTAATTTACTGAGCCTTTTTTATTTTGTAATAACTTATAATCACTTATATTTTTTGCTATAGATATAGAGATAATAAATAATCTCTTCTTGATTAGAACATTAAATTAAATAATGTTAGGTACTAAACAGCACATATTTTTAGTTTTGTTATTGACAAGTATTACCGTGCAAAAATCTGATACGCTGAGTAGATTTATATATATTTTATATAACTTGCGTTTTTTGCAACTTTTTTATGCGTCAAAAAAGTTGATAAAATATTTATATAGGAGCTAGTATGCTAAAGAAAAAATATAAAATTTTAGGAGATAGTTTCAAGCAATATATACCGCTTTCAAAAAATACTTTTGCTGAAACTAAAACTAATAAAATCACAGAGAAAAATATTGATGAGCTGATAAAATCATTTGAAAAAAAGAGCATAGAAATATTTGTCTATAAGGGGCATAAAGAAGATGAGGAAAGAGAGGCTATTGGAAAAGTTATAAGTTTAGAAAAATACAATGAGGCAATAGGGCTTTATGCTGTTATAGAATGGTTTGATGACAGCATAACAGAGAAAAAATCTTTTTATCCTTCTATTGAGATGGTTGGAAAAAAATCTTATGAAGATAATGATTTTATTTATTGGGAGAATTGTGAAATCAAAGCTGTTGCTGCTGTAGAATATCCTGCAAGCCGTAATGTTGATTTGCTTTGTGCTAGTGCAATTATCAGTAATGAAGAAAATATTAATGGAGAGTATATGCAAAAATTAAAAACAATATTAGAAAAATTAATTAGCGAAGAAAAAGAAATTCAAAAAGAGGCTAGAAATGAATTTGTTTATTTGTTTAAAAATGATGAAGAGATTCAAAATATTATTATTGATATGATAGTGAAGAAATTAAAAGAAGATAATTCAAAAGATAAATCAAGTAATGCATATAAACAAAATTTAAATAATTCAGATAACAGCAATAAAGAATTAAATCTATCAGCTATAACTTACGGAGATTGGTGCAATGAGTATGCAGAAAGTCAAAATGCTGTGAGATGTTCTTCAAAATCAGAAAGCTCTACATTTATAAAGGCAAGAAAACTTTTTAAAGCAGGATTAAGCAAAGAAGAAATAATGTCAATAGTAAGAAATGATTTAGTGCCTATCGGAGTAGGATGCGGAGAGAAGATAAACTTATCAGCATTAAGCGAAGAAAACAAATACAGCGAGATAGCAAAACTTTTTAAATGATAATTATAAATATTAAAGTGTGACATACATTATACATTGCTTTACACATTTGATGTAATAAAAAGTAATCAGAGAGTTATTATTAAAAAAGGTTGGCGAACATTGTATATAGCAAGTGTTCACATTAATTAAAAATGGTGAGCCGACCAAATAGTCACCATTACAGGTGGCATAACAATAATAAACGAGCCGAAGCAGCCAGCAAATTTATTTGCTGGCTTTTAATAGCGTAGGCGAGTATAACAATAATAGGAGTCTATAGTGGCACAAGGTTCTATAATAAAAGCTGGTATTCATAGCGATGAAGCTAATTTACCAAAAAGAGGATTTCCTGTATCAATAAAAGATGATAATGGGAAAGGAGTTTTTTCACTTTATAGTGAAGGTTCAGTATTTATAGGAGTTGCTTTGGAAGATGCATTCTCTTATAAAGAATTTGGATTAAAGCCAAATACAATATCAGTATGCTATGAAGGAATAGTAAATGCAGTTGTAGCTGAAAGTGTTATAGCTGGCGATATTGTAACGGCATCAGATAAAGGATTCAAAAAATCATTAGACGGACATGGAGTAGGAGTAGTTATAAGAGGCGGAAGCAACTATGCAGAGATACTTTTAAAAAGTTTGTAATATTAATTTCTTATAATTTATTAAATATAGTTTTTACTCTCCTGTATATAAATAACTATATTTTATTAATTTTTTATTGTTCTTTTTCCCGCCGCAAAAAGAACCAAAAAGTGCAAATATAAAATTAGAATTTATTATATTGAGTATTTTATATTCATAGCTAATTATTATTTTTATATGAAAATAAGTCTTTTTGTTTCTTGCTGTATGTGGGATGTGCCTGCGGCGTGTATAATCAAAATTTTATTTATAAAAGGATTCAAATATGAGTATGCCTAATTTACAAAATATACAAAATAAACTTTTTCCAATAATCAATAAAGAAATGCCTAGATATATGGGGCAGACTAATTTTGTTAGTAAATATATACCTGAAATTTTTGTCGGTGTTTCTCAAGGAGCCATTGGAGGCGATTTAGATAATACGGCTTTCAATTTAAAAAATATGTACGGCGGTACTTCATTAGGAGATTTAAATATTTTCAATGAGTATCCTAAACATGAGGCAAGAGTTTTTAAAATGGAGCCTGAAGAATATTATATTGGAATAGATATTAACAGAATAGAAGAAATCAATGAGCTTTATGCAAGAGATGAGAAAAAAGCAGGAGAAGAAATTTTAAATTATATTGCACAAAAACTTGTTTCAAGACTTGGACTTTTAAGAGAAAGAAATTTAGCGGCAAAAGTTACAGATGCGGAACTTTACGGAAGCACAAACACCGTGGATTTAACTGCTAAACCAATAAGCACTTGGACAGAGGCTGATATTGATAATTTCTTTTCTTCATTTATAGATTTAGCAAAATATTTGAATTATGCTGTAGGCGGAAATTTATTTAATGATAAAATGGAGCTTCAGGATAATGGACAGAAACTTTATATAGTTATACCAATAGATGTATATATAAAACTTCAAGGCTTATTCAGATTATTTTCTAATTATATATCAATGATAGAAAATGATGCCAACGGAAAATATAAAGCATTCAGACCGGATATTTTTAATGCAGTAACAAGCGGAATTACTGTTGTAGGAACTGCATTCAGAGTTGCTGACGATCATGAAGTTGATCAAAAGTATCAATTAGAAAATCTTACAGATATATGGACAGGCTCATCAATTTATATGTTTACAACTTCATCTAATGTATTAGATATGGCTTCAATAAAAGAGGTAGTATATTTAAATCATGATATAAGAGAGGTTGATATATTAGGCAATAATTTGTGGAGAACAAGAACAAAGAGATGCACAGTAGCTTCTAACCCTTACGGCTTCTGCAAAATAGATTTGAGCTTGTCTTAATTTAAATCAAGTATATATACT